>JAPUIM010000353.1 GCA_027297025.1 Bacteroidota bacterium
TAAGTCTGTGAGACGATTGGAATAAATCAAACCACTTGAGTTTCTCTCTTAATGAATCATCTACTTCCTGGTGTTTGTGTAATCCATCGTGCGCTGCACTAGGTGATTTTATGATTCTAGTTACCAAATTTCGTTTTCTAATCCATTCATTAAAAGTCTTTTTAATGATGTCTACCTCACTTAATTTTCAATAGTATTTGTTTTATAGGCCATCAATAATCCCGGATCTTTCCTAATGGCCATCCAGGTACATTCTATGAGAATGAATTTCAAATAGCTGTTTCCCCTTCTGGTCATCCTTCCAATGCACGGGCAGTCTCCCCACTGCTTTATGAGTTAGGTACCAACCCAAAATAGCAACACAGGGATTTGAATGTTTCGAACCTTGATCTCACCTATTTCGGTCAATAGGATCATTGCTGAGGTCAACCCAATAGATGGGATACCCATCAGTAAGTGCAGGGCGCAATGAAAAGAGTGCCATCTGGTATTTTGTTGCAATTCCAAATTTTTCAAATTGCTAATTACTTACTATCCTGTAACCTTCAATCACTCTATCAGTATATAATACATAACCTAACCCAATGAACTATGCTGCAAAGTAATTTCATTCTGGCCTGGAGATATCTTCTAAAAAATAAATTGCAAACCATCATCAATATTGTTGGATTAGTGGTGGGGCTATCAGCCTGTATTGTAATTTACAGGATTGTCGACTTTGAACTGGGGTTTGATACCCATATTCCCGAAAAGGAAAGGATCTATCGCATCTACTCTAAATATAGTGTTGCATTTGTTGGATTTAATTCTGGAGTGCCTACTGGCTTGCCAATATTTGTAAAAGATAACTTTACCGGTTTAGAATCAATAACCCATTTTCAATCCTTTGAGACAAAGGTTACAATACCTCAGACCGGAGCAGATCCCAAAGAGTTCAGAAATCAGGAAAAGATAATCATTGCTGATCCGGTTTTCTTCAAAATTATAAATCAATATGATTGGCTGTACGGATCACCTGAGGCCGCTATTTCACATCCCTTCCAGGTTGTTTTAACGGAAAGCAAAGCAAATATTTATTTTGGGGACATGGCCTTGGATAAGATCATTGGTCAGAGGATAGTTTATCGCGATTCATTAGAGGTTACTGTCACAGGTATTTTAAAAGATCCGGTTGCACAGACAGATTTTAATTTCACAGATTTTATTTCTTATGCCACCATTGAAAGTAGCTGGCTCAAAACCATCTTTTTTCCTGACTATTGGCAAAGCACAAGCAGCAACTCCCAGATTTTTATAAAGATGGCAGAAGAAATTCCCTTAAGCAATCTTGAAAGTCAAATGCCTTTGTTGGCTAATGAGTTTAATAATCACGCTGATGAAGGTAATAGCCTGGTGGTGGAATATAAATTGCAGCCACTTTCGGAAATCCATTTTAACACCGAATTTGGCATTTTCAATCATAGCAGAAACCCTGCCCATAGGTCTACTTTGAGGATACTTACTGTGGTAGCTTTTTTCCTGCTAATAATTGCCTCAATTAATTTCATAAACCTCGAAACCGCCCAGGCAATGCAAAGGGCCAAGGAAGTGGGGGTGAGGAAGGCGCTTGGAAGTTCAAGAGCAAGGCTGGTCTATCAATTTCTCAGTGAGGGGTTACTAATTGCTTTTCTTGCTGTTTTATTGTCCATTCCATCAGCATACTTTGCAATTCAATACTTCAACGATTTTGTTCCGGAAGGCCTGGTATTGGGACTTAATGATCCTTCATTTTGGGGTTTCTTAGTTATTTCATGGTTATTGGTCGGGCTCATGTCGGGCATTTATCCCGCTTTTATCATCTCGTCGTATTCACCTATTGTTGCTTTGAAGACCAAAACAATGGGTGGAGGTAATTCTAATACATCATTTGTTCGTAAAGGCCTTACAATATTCCAGTTTACCTTTTCTCAAATATTAATAGTTGGTACAATGGTGATCGGATTGCAAATCTCCTATATGCTCAACAAGGATTTGGGATTTAAAAAAGATGGAGTAATTTATTTCTATACACCACGACAAGAACAAATTGAAAAGCAAAATGTCTTACTAAACAAGCTTACACAATTATCTGGGGTTATTGATGCCAGCACTCATAGTTCACCACCTATGAGAAGGGGGTCTATCACAAATACGGCAATATATATGAAGGGCAATGAGGAGTTGATAAATAGTGTTCAAGCCAGATGGGCCAATGAATATTATCTGGATTTTTATGACCTTGAGTTAATTGCAGGGAGAAATCTAATTCCAACTGAATCTTCAAAAGAAATATTAATCAATGATACTTACAGGAAACTGTTATTGTTTGAATTTCCTAATGATGTATTGGGTGAGGAAATTAAAATAGGCAGCACGAAATATACTGTAGTTGGTGTAATAAATGATTTTCATTTTAAATCGATGCACAATGCCATTGATCCCCTTTTTATAGCCTATAGGAAAACAAATACTGGAGTTGGAGTTAAACTGGGATTAAAAGATAAGGCTGCTGGTGACATAGATGGAATATTAGCTGACATCACCAAAATTTGGAATGAAACCTACCCCGATTACTTATTTAACTATTATTTTATGGATGATACAATTCAACAATTTTATGAAACTGAACAAAAGACTGTTAAGCTCTCAAAAGCGGCAATGTTTGTTGCTATTTTAATCTCATGCTTGGGTCTTTTTGGTTTGGCATCTTATACTATAGTACTCAGGACCAAAGAAATAGGCATTAGAAAAGTTTTAGGGGCAACAGTATTCAACATTGGCCGTTTATTGTCTATGGAATTTCTAAAGCCGGTATTTATTGCCTTTTTGATCACAGTTCCTATATCATTTTATCTAACCGAAGCCTGGTTGCAAGATTTCGCCTACAGAACATCGATAACGTGGTGGATATTTATGGTTACTGGTCTTATTTCATTGACTACAGTGCTTGTATCTGTTGGTTATCAAAGCCTGAAAGCCGCAATAGCAAACCCAAC
>JAPUIM010000354.1 GCA_027297025.1 Bacteroidota bacterium
CCTAAGACAACAAGCCTGGGATTATTTCTTAATCAAGATCGCCTATCAGGATCAGTTTGATGCCATCGGTTTAGATGTGACTGATGACGAAGTGGTGGATATGGTGCAGGGCAATAATATAAGCGCTCAACTGCAGCAGGCATTTACCAATCCAGAAACCGGTGAGTTCGACAGAGATGCAATAATTAATTACCTAAAAGATATCGGTCAAAAACCGTCTCAGGAACAAGCATCTTGGTATGCGTTCGAATCAACGCTCGGTCCAAGTAGATTGAGATTAAAATATGACAATTTGTTATCCAGATCAATTTATGTAACCAATGAAGAGGCCAAGAAAGAATATCGGAACCAAAACCAAACGGCATCCGCTAAGTATTTGTACATACCTTACCGCACGGTAAATGATTCTTTAATTCAATATGATGAAAATGATTTGGAAGAGTACCTCGAAAGCCATGGTGAAGAATACCAGGTAGAAGAAAGTAGAAGTCTCAGCTATGTTACCTTCCCCGTAACCGCTTCAGGGCAAGACTCGGCATTATTTAGGGAGGATCTGGAACAACTTGTACCTCAATTTCAAACAGTGGTGGAGGATTCTGTATTTGCCAGAATAAATTCCGATGGAAATATTTTTTACGTTACATATAAAATAGCTGACTTACCTGGTGTACTAAAAGATGTTGAAATGGAAGAAGGCAAGATCATAGGCCCTTATTTAATAGCCGGGAGGTATGTATTATACAAAGTATCCAAGGTACTGGAAGACAGTATTTATTCAGCCAGGGCTAATCATATCTTGTTTAAAGCCGATGGTACCTCAGACCAAGCTAAATCAAGCGCTAAAAGAGAGGCTGAAAAGATACTGCGTCAAATCAAGAATGGAGCTGAATTTGCGGAAATGGCAAGAAAATATGGAACCGATGGTACTGCTACCAGAGGTGGGGATGTGGGTTGGTTTTCAGAAAAAGGTGCCATGGCCCAACCATTTAAAGATGCAATATTTGGTCGAGAAGATGCAGGATTAATTCCGGTGGTTACTGAAACTCAATTTGGTTTTCATATTATCGAGGTAACCAAAGCCAAAACCAACAAGGGATTTAAGATAGCCATGATCGAAAGGGAGATAATTCCTACTGATGAAACCAGGAATAAAGCCTTTCGTAAGGCGGACTATTTTGCCGGCACCAGCACCAATTTGGATGAGTTTATTCAAAATGCCGAAAGAGATTCTTTATTGGTTCTCTCAGCTGATAAGATTGATCAAAATGCCAGAAGGATCAATAATTTGACCACTGCACGAGTGGTAGTAAGGTGGTTATTTAACGATGCTAGCACGGAAAGTGTATCTAAGGTTTTTGAGTTGGGCGATAGTTATGTAGTGGCAGTTATGAACGATGAAATAGTTAAGGGCACTGCGCCGCTTGAGGAGGTTAGGATAGAAGTGACCAGCAAGTTTAAAAATGAACTGAAAGCCCAGTATATTCTAAAGAGTTTAATGGATCTTTCTGGAACGTTGGAAGAAATTGCCGAAAGTTATGGATCCGATGCCAGTGTGTCGGTGGCAGAAAATGTAAAACTAAGTGGCAACAATTTAGCTGGAATTGGTACAGCTCCACTTGCATTGGGCAACCTGTACTCACTTAAGGAGGGGGAAACCTCAAAACCTATACAAGAGGAAAATGGGGTGGTGATCATACAACTTGAATCATTAACCGAATCTCCTGAAATTGCGGATTATACTTCTTATAAGAATCAAATCACCCAAAGAAAAAACTCCAGGTCATCATATATACTTTCGGAAACCATCAGGGAAGAAGCTAATATCATAGATAAACGCTACAAGTTCTTCTAATTGATTGCCCGAACATTTCTTTAGAAAAGAGCGTTGGATTCTATTCAATCATTTAAGGAAAAACTGGATAATGAACACCATTGGCCCTCGGTTTATATGTTCAAGTTTATTGTGCCAAAGGGAAAGGAGGATGAAGTCAAGCAACTATTTCCTGGAAAGGAATTATCCATAAAGTCATCTAGTGAAGGAAACTATATAAGCGTGACTGCAGAAGTATTTATTCAATCCAGCAATGAGGTAATACAAATCTATCAAAAAGCCCATCAGATAAAGGGCATCATATCTCTGTAATCTGATCTCCTCCTATATTGAGCCTTAAAAGGCTATGATAGGTAAGCTATTATGTGGTGGGAAAATTTTATTTTTACCAATACAACTATATTATAAGTAATATGTGGAACGAAGAAGACAATAAATTAAAAAAAATCTTTGAATTCAAAGATTTTGTTGAGGCATTTGGGTTCATGACCAAAGTCGCAATTTTAGCGGAAAAAATGGACCACCACCCCAACTGGAGCAATGTTTACAATCGGGTGACTATAGAATTGAGCACTCATGATGCCGGTAACACGGTTACCGACCGTGACCGAAAGTTAGCAGATGCTATTGACGCGCTAGGTTAAGAACCTTCTTTTTCATGCCATTAACGCCCTCTTTGTTCATTGTACCTACTCCCATTGGGAATCTTGGTGACATCACTTTAAGGGCCTTGGAAGTTTTAAAGAAGGTTGATTTGGTATTGGCAGAGGATACCCGTAAATCCGGTTTGCTTTTGAAACATTTTGGTATTTCCCAATCAATGCAGAGTTTTCACAACTTTAATGAACACCGAAAGGTTGCTCAACTGATTGAAAAAATGCACAAGGGGGAGAAAATGGCATTAATTTCAGATGCAGGAACACCTGGCATTTCTGATCCCGGGTTTTTGTTGGTAAGAGAATGTCTAAAGAATGATATACCAATAGAATGTTTACCCGGCCCTACTGCGTTTATTCCTGCCCTGGTTAAGTCGGGATTTAGCCTGGATAGATTCGTTTTTGAGGGTTTTCTTCCTCATAAAAAAGGACGATTATCTCGTCTGCAAAAGTTGAATCAGGATGAACGCACCATGGTGTTCTATGAATCTCCTCATCGTTTGATAAAAACATTGAAACAATTGGCCGAACACCTGGGACCCGAAAGAAGAGCATCTGTTAGCCGGGAATTGACCAAAATTCATGAACAAACAATTACCAGTTGCTTAAAAGATATTATTACTTATTATTCTGAGCATAAAGTCAGGGGAGAGTTTGTTATAGTGGTTGAAGGAAAGAAAACCAAATAGGCCATGCAATTGAAAAATATATTAAACCAGGTTATTACACTAAGTAATAAGGTAGGCCATTTTATAAGAAAAGAAAGCCTGGAGTTTGATACCTCGAAAATTGAAATCAAAGGACTCAATGATCTGGTATCTTATGTCGACAAAAATGCGGAGATGCAATTGGTGGAAGGATTAAGGAAAATACTCCCGGAGGCCGGTTTTATCACTGAGGAAGGTACTGTCAATGTTAGTGATGCCGAATTAACCTGGGTAATTGATCCCTTGGATGGTACTACTAATTTTGTTCATGGATTGCCGGTTTTTGCGATAAGCATAGCTTTATTGAGAAATAATTTGCCTATTCTGGGAGTAGTGGACGAGGTGAACAGGCAGGAGTGCTTTTATGCAATTGAAAATGAACCCGCTTATTGTAACCAAAAACTCATTCAGGTGTCATCTCAAGGAAAACTATCAGCAAGTTTGCTGGCTACAGGCTTCCCCTATAATACCATGGACCGGCTTACTGACTATATGAAAATATTGATGCATTTCATGGAAAAGACCCACGGCATCCGCAGGATCGG
>JAPUIM010000355.1 GCA_027297025.1 Bacteroidota bacterium
GAAACCCCTGGATAAGGGGATTGAAATTCAATCCATCAAATTAATAAAGAAAAGAGGGGGCAAATCGGATTTTAAAGACAGGTTCAGGAAGGACCTAAAAGCCGGAGTAATTGTATGCTCAGATACAATTTCCGGGGGTAAGAAAGAGGACAAAGCGGGTAAAGCCATTATGGAAAAACTAAAAGCCTGTAATGTAGCGATCAAGGAATACGCCATTGTACCCGACGAACTGGAGCAAATCAAAGCCAAGGTAGAAAAACTATACCAGGAAAAGACAGACCTGATCATTCTCACCGGTGGCACTGGTCTATCACCCAGAGACGTCACTCCTGAGGCTATTTCGCCGTTGCTTGATCGGGAGATCCCAGGCATTGCAGAGGCTGCCAGAAGCTTCGGCCAGGATCGCACCCCATATTCTATGCTGTCCCGCAGTGTTGCGGGGGTAAAAGGAGAAACGTTGATATTGGCCCTTCCCGGATCCACCAAAGGTGCGACCGAGTCCATGGACGTGTTATTTCCTTCGGTATTGCATGTATTTGGGATTTTAAGAGGTGCAAGGCACAATTAATAAACTATTGATGAATCACTCACCCATAGAAGACAAGTTTGGCAGGATACACAATTATCTTCGTTTATCACTCACCGATAAATGTAATTTGCGGTGTAAATACTGCATGCCTACCGATGTGCAATTTATGCCCAATCAGAAGTTATTGACCACCGAGGAAATAGCCCAGGCGGTCCGGATTTTTGTGGATATGGGGGTGAATAAGATCAGGCTTACCGGGGGGGAACCCATGGTCAGAAAAGAGTTTCCGGAAATTGTTGAGTTTTTGGGTAGCCTACCAGTAAAATTGGCCATAACTACCAATGGTTATTATTTAGATAAGTACCTCCATTCACTGAAAAAGGCGGGGCTTACGAGGGTGAACATAAGTCTGGATACCCTTAGAAAAGACCGGTTTTATGCCATTGTCAAAAGGGATCATTTTGATAGATGCAGAGAAAATATTTCCCTGGCCTTGGATCATGGATTTGATGTCAAGATCAATATTGTTGTGATGAAGAATACCAATGATGACGAGATCCTGGACTTCATTAGATGGTCCATTAAGGACCAAATTCAGGTCAGGTTCATTGAATTTATGCCCTTTTATCATAATCAATGGGATCTAACCAAAACAGTAGGAGCAAAGGAAATATTAGACATTATAGCCCAGGAATTTGAGTTCCAACCTGTCGCTGGTGACCAACATGATACCGCTAGAAACTACCAGGTCAAAGAGGGAAAAGGCACTTTCGGGATAATCAGTACAGTCACCGCCCCATTTTGTGACGGTTGCAACCGGATCAGATTAACTGCCGACGGAAAATTGAAAAATTGTCTTTTTGCGGTAAATGAACTGGATATCCTCACTCCCTTAAGACAAGGAGAGGATATTAAACCCCTCATTTATGATTATTTCTGGAAGAAAAAAGCTTCCCTGGGAGGATTAAAAAAATTCACCGACCCCGGAGCCAAGGAAGATTATGAAAGGAATCGGGGAATGGTAGCAATTGGCGGATGAGGAGCGGGTATCCTCAAAATTCATATACTCTTCTTTTACCATTATCCTGGGATTGGTCTTTAATCAAGACAAACCGAAATTGGAAAATACCATTTACACCGTACCCAACCTAAAAATGTAGAATACACTTTTAAGGGACCCCCTATGGATAGCAAAAATGGAACTACAGGATCGGACTTCCTGGCTTTTTTCTACTTTTGGAGAATAATTTCACCCTATGGATACACAAAACCAGAAACCGATCATTATATGGTTAGCCACCGGATGTTTTCTCATCGCGTTAATGGTAGTGGTGGGAGGAATTACCCGGCTCACTCATTCCGGGCTTTCCATGGTAGAATGGAAATTGTTTATAGGGAGTATCCCTCCCCTGAGCCAGCAAGATTGGCTGGAAACCTTTAACAAGTACAAACAAACCCCAGAGTTCAAAATCCGAAATTTTGATTTTTCACTGGAAGAATTCAAGTCCATCTTCTGGTGGGAATATATTCACCGCCTGCTGGGTCGTATTATTGGCGTAGTTTTTATCATTCCTTTTTTGTATTTTCTATTAAAAAAGAAGCTAGGTGCACTTTTAACCAGAAAACTGCTTTTCGTTTTTGTACTGGGGTGTTTTCAAGGTTTTTTGGGTTGGTTTATGGTAAAAAGTGGGCTTATCAAGGACCCAAATGTCAGTCATTACCGGTTGGCAGGTCACCTAATAATTGCCTTCATTTTATACTGCTATACCCTTTGGATTTTATTAGAACTTGTATTTCCTCAAAGGGAAAAAGACAGCTTTCAGACCAGGCTTGTAAAAAAATATTCGGTTGTTTTACTAATCATAACTTTCATTCAAGTGATCTATGGAGCATTTGTTTCCGGGTTAAAAGCAGGAAGCGTATATAACACTTTCCCCAAAATGGGCGACCAATGGATAGCAGAATCTATCGGTTTTTCCTACCATAAAATTGGAATGATCAGCTTTTTGGAAAATATGGCAAGCGTACAGTTTATCCACCGGAACCTTGCCTTTATAATCCTCTTAGGGGCTTTATTTATTTGGTTCAGGTCCCAAAAAGTAGTTCTTCACCCTCATCAAAAAATAGGCGTTAATTTGGTAATGGCCATGGTACTTGTTCAGTTTTTGCTAGGGGTCCTAACCCTTTTGTATTCCGTTCCCCTAACATTGGCGGTTTTACACCAAATGGGAGCCCTCCTTTTGCCCACGGCTATAATTTATTTTTTGTTTCATTTGAACCCGAAGTCCTCTGAAGTAGGCCTTTAGCCCAAAGAGTAAAGATTTTTCTTTGATTACCTGTACCCCCTTTTCCACCAGCAGAGTATCACCAGCATTGGCCGAAAGATAATCCAGCAAGAATGATGTTCAAGGAACAGAATGGAAAGATCCGACAGGTTTCGGCCCGCGCCTGCTTTGATAACATTACCACAATCCACAGAGGACTACTATCTCATACCAGCGCATGGATAGATGGTCTATGCATATCCTTGAACTATTCAAGCGTTCTGAAGTATTCCAATACTTTTCGCGCTTGTTCTTCGGTTAAGTTTTGGTTGGCCATGGGGGCACCATAGAAGTCGGCCAGCAGTTGTTTGGCAATGGGGTCTTCTATTACCATCACTTCCGGGTTTAAGATCATGTTCATGATCCACTCAGGCGATCTTCTGCCTAGAATTCCTTTGGGGGCCGGGCCAATATGCTTCTGGTCTGGTTTGTGGCAAAGGATACACATGGTTTGGTAAATTTGTTTACCCTCCTCTACCATGGCCAGGTCTATTTCACCTAATTCAACATTCTTGATGGGCCCCACTCCTTTGTTATCCATAGGATCGGCAAGGGCCGGTTCCTCTTCCACCATGGATTTTGGGGGTGGAGCAATGCTCTCTTTTTTTTCTGAGGAGCCTCCACCACAATTAGCAAATAACAAAAAGAAAAAAATGGGTATAAATAAATTATTAGTGGTTTTCATGAGGCGAAGTTAAAAGAATTCAAAATTATTTAATTACACAGGGATGCTCATAAGTATGCTCACCAGAATTCATGACTATTATCATATCCAAAGAGTCTAGATAAATAAATGTAATAATTTTACTTTATTCATTCAAAGTATCAGGGCCAGAAGCCTAATGATAATTGAAGTGTATCCACTTCAAGGGGAGTTGGTCAATGAAGGCTCCAAATAATTTGAGGGCTTTCTCCTTTTTTTAGAATCCCTACATCTAAATCTTAATTTTTTTTCCGGTTGCGTTAGTAATGGAATGGTGGTGTGCTAGTTTTTTAGTAATGCTGGTTTGAAATATTCTTTCGATCAAGTTGTGTTTTCTAGACACTA
>JAPUIM010000356.1 GCA_027297025.1 Bacteroidota bacterium
GGCGAACTCAATGGTTTTGAACAATTGTATAAGGATTTTAAAGGCCAGATCGCCCAGGTGAAACGCAAACGAAAACGAAGTCGTAACGCGGAGATCTTAAACGATGAAGTATATGCCAACTGTTTTCGCAGCGTATATGACGGTTACAAAAATTCACTTCAATTATATTTCGAAAGTTATAAGACCTTGGTAACTTTTATCCAAGACAAAAGCCTGGATGCTTCTTTCTATTTTAATATCATTAAGACCCATTGGTCCGAACAGGAAATGATCATTCAATTTTACTACTTGCTGTTTTATACCCAAAATAAAAGCTTAAAACCCATGGTGGAAAAGCATGGTTTGTTCCAGGGACTTAATCAACGTTACGTGACTGAGATTGATAAATTTCACTTGGAGAAGTTAAAAGCCAGCGCCTATCAATCAAGGGACAAGTGATGGTCGAATAGACATGGGAACCTCCCTGAAATTGGAAAAGGTAGGGCCTGCACAGGTTCATGCATTAGTCAAGTTGGCCCGCCAA
Organism: Bacteroidota bacterium; assembly: GCA_027297025.1. GTDB lineage: Bacteria > Bacteroidota > Bacteroidia > Cytophagales > Cyclobacteriaceae > JAPUIM01. The sequence continues at coordinate 524 of JAPUIM010000356.1, forward strand.
ACGTTTGAAGATGCATTCAGCTGGGAAAACAATCCCTCGGACATGCATTTATATATGGAAAAGGCTTTTTCAGTACCACAGATGGAATCCGAACTTGGCGATCCCAGATCTACATTTTATTGGATATTAATAAATCTCAATCCATTGGGTTATTTCAAATTAAAAGAGAAAACTGCCAAAGGTTTGGAAGGTTATCAGGTGCTTGAATTGGAAAGGATATATGTGGTCAAGGATCATCATGGAGCTGGCCTAGCTTCCCAATTAATGCGAAAAGCTGTCGACATTGGCCAAAAAAAGGGATTCGACTATATATGGCTAGGGGTGGCTGATACCAATCATCGGGCCCTAGCATTTTACAGAAAATGGGGATTTATAGAATTTGATACACATATTTTCCAGTTGGGTCAGGATCCCCAAACCGACCTATTGCTTAAGAAAAAGCTTTGATTAATTTCCCTAAGCCGGCACTGGTTCTCTAAACCCGACCCAGGTAAACCGTTTTATTACATATTCCGGATTGGTAAAAGATGCATTTCCTGCCGGATTTCCTCCGGTTACATGGAAATCGGAGAACCCAGCATTCTGATTCAAATAAATATTACCCACCAGGTTAAAAGAAACCGGAGTAGCGGCCAACGACATTTCATCTACAATCTTTTCCTTCAGCTTACCATCTGTGGTATATGCCCCACAGGAAATCGCCCCATGTTTGATGGCCATTTCTTTTGCCAGTTGAATAGACTGATTGGTATTTTCGGTTTTAATTAATAAAGCAATAGGACCAAACAATTCACTGCTAAACAAGTCCTTTTGGGAAGCGTCCACTTCCACTACTACTGGTGTTGCAGTGCGGGCTCCCTTAAACATAGGATTTTCAATGGTTCGCGATTCCAGCCATACCTTCCCCTTAAGCTGGCTGGCCTGCGCTATTCGATCACAGGTCTTTTTGTTTTGAATAGCACCCAGTACAAAAGGTCCTGCCTTGGGGTTATCCACCAACCCATTTATGGAGTCCACAAACTTTTGTGCTAATTCATCAAATCCCACTTGGCCATCACTAGTTTTGATGCCGTCCTGAGGGATAAAGAAATTTTGTGGCGCAGTGCACATCTGACCGGAATACAGGGATACTGAAAAAGCCAAATTGCCCAGCACTTTGTCCAGGTCATCGGTAGAGTCCAATATCACTGAATTGACGCCCGTTTTCTCAGTAAATACCGTTTTGCCACTTAATGCTTCCAGATAATTACCAAAGTCTGAATTGCCGGTATAATCGATCAGTTTTACTTGCTCATGCTCAGCCAAATCTTTGGTAATCATTTGATCAAAGGTGTCTACTGCTAATTGACAAATGTTAGGATCATTTCCGGTTTCTTGTAAGACTTTTTGAATTTCCGAAACCACCAAAGCAATAGGTAAAACGGCACCGGGGTGAGGTTTCATTATTACCGGATTTCCAGTAATTAAACTGGCATAAATACCGGGAACGGAGTTCCAGGTAGGAAAAGTGGAACAACCAATAACCAGGCTTAAACCCTTGGGGACTGCCCTCCATTCCTTTTGTATTTGTATGTTGTATTTTCCCATGGGTTTATCCCATAAAGCATTTTGTGGAAATCTTTTCAACTCTTCATAACCAGAAGCAATCGCTTCTAGCGCCCTATCTGAAGCGTGGGGACCGGAAGCCTGAAAAGCCATCATAAAACCCTGTCCAGTGGTATGCATGGTGGCATAAGCAATTTCAAAAAATCTTTCCTTTACCCGTTCCAAGCTTTCAATCAAAATCCCAGCCCGGTCTTCAGGACTCACTTTACGCCAACTATGAAACGCCTTTGATCCCTTCTCGATCAAATCATTAACATTATAAATGGGGTATTGAATGCCCAAAGGTTTTTGCAGGTAAGGCGACTCCTCATCTCCTTTCCAATCAACGGGATCGCCCTGGTTTAATTCTTTGAATTTTTTATCTAAACCCTGCTGAAATTTCTCCCTTCCCTCCTGGTCCGCAGTTTCACCATATATTTTAGGGGACGGATGTTCCGGATATTGAGCAAAAAATGTCCGTTGATGTACGGCCTGAATGGCATTGTCCAATATAGACTGGTGTCTTTGAAAAAAATCCATGGGTAAATTGTTTGTTTTTTGAAATATCCGCGAAGATAAGGCTTATCCCGCATTTCATCCAGCATTCCGAATAAATCTGGATTATTAAAGTGATTTTCCCATGACACCAGAATAAACCCTTAGGAAATAGTTGTACCTAAGGTTACTTTATTATCAAAAGGGGTATAATTTTAATGTAGGCAACACTAATGTTTTGAGAAATTACTGGACCCTTTTATTGTTTATAGGTATGGCCCATCTGACCCTAAGGGGTCAGGAGCTAAGGAAATTCCAATTTCCCCCAGGAATAACGGTAAATGATTGTCAAACCCAAGTCATTATTTTCAAACTCAAACCGGATATTGATCTGGCTGAAGATCTTGAGAGTGATAATGATCTGCTGGAAATTCATCAGGTCGATCAGGTTATAGAAATGACTGATTGTCAACCTCTTTTTCCTAACGCACAATACCAACCCCACCAAACCAGACTGGCTAATATCTATAAGGTTCAACTTCCACCTGGAACTGATCTTTTGAAGAGCATTAATAAACTACTCCAATATTCCAATGTAGAGTACGCAGAGCCACTGTATAAAATAAGCCTGCTTTATGTGCCCGATGATCCCGAGGCAGATCCCGATACGGGTTCACAGGTTCACCTATCAATAGTTCGGGCTTATGATGCCTGGGATATACAAAAAGGGGATACCTCTCAAATCATTGCAATATTAGATACTGGAGTCAAACTGGATCATGAGGACCTCACTGACAATCTTGCTTACAATTATGATGATCCAATTAATGGGCTGGATGATGACAACGATGGATTCATAGACAATTTTATGGGTTGGGATATAGCTGATGATGACAATGATCCAACCGCCGATTTTGATGGTCATGGCAGCGAAGTGACCGGAGTAAGTTCTGCCAGTACCGACAATGGTCTGGGAGTAGCTGGGGTAGGTTTCAATGCAAAATTTCTGCCTATTAAGATATTTAGATCATCTGACAATGGATTTATGAACGGGTATGAAGCCATCACTATGGCAGCGGAGCAAGGAGCAAGTGTGATCAACTTATCTTGGGGGGGACCCGATGCTTATCAACAATTTGCCCAGGACATCATAGACTTCGCTGTTTTGGACATGGACGTAGTAGTGGTGGCTGCCGCTGGCAATACCGATGCAGAACTCACCTTTTATCCTGCCTCTTATAATAATGTACTGTCGGTGGGGGCCACTGAAAATGATGATACCAAGGCCGGTTTTGCTACCTATAGCCGCCACATTGATCTAATGGCCCCTGGCACCACCAATTACACCACCAAAAATGACGGTAGTTATGGAAATGCTAACGGATCATCTTTCTCCGCACCCTTGGTGGCAGGGGCGGCTGCTTTGGTACGGGCCCAATTTCCCGATTTGACCGCCCTGCAGGTTATGGAACAGATAAGGGTTACTGCCGATGATATTTATCAAATTCCCTTCAATTTACCTTATGATGAAAAACTGGGAAAAGGACGGCTCAATATGCACGAAGCGCTAACCAACAATTCAGTGCCTTCAATAAGAATAACTGATCTTTCTTATCAAAACAGTTTCGGAGAATTCATTTTCTACGATGACACGGTTACTATTACCACCGAGCTAATCAATTTCCTTAATCCCACCCAATCATTAAAGGTGACTCTCTCCAGCAGCTCATCGTCTATTACCCTGATTGATTCTATTTATCAGCCCGGGGTGGTAAACACCCTGGAATCCATCGAGAACCAAGGGAGTGAATTTAAGGTACGGGTGGAAAATGATTTGCTGCCTGGGGATACCCTGGAATTTCGATTGGGATTTGAAGATGATGAATACCAGGATTTTCAATACTTCAACCTGATCACCTCCCCTGACTACCTCACCGTGGAAAATGGGGATTTTGAAATGACAGCCGGCAAAAATGGCTATTTAGGATATAATATGAATGGGTTCCAACAGGGGATTGGATTAGAATTTGAGGGTAATAAACTGGTAGACCATCTGGGTCTTATCCTGACTGTACATCCTGACTCTGTGTCCAATAATGTGGTCAACGATTTTATGGCAATGGAAAGGGATGAATCTTTTATAACCACCAAAAACATAAGATATTTTAATAATTCAACTGCCAGCGAAGATCTCCGGTCACAATTTAATGATAGTAATGAGGGCGATTTTTCAATGGGATTAATTGTAGAAGAAAAGTTATTGGGTTTTCAAGGGCCAAATAATAAATCTTTCTTAATTATTGAATATAGGGTAATCAACAATGGGAGCAAAGACCTACAAGATCTGTATGTGGGTTTCTATTCAGATTGGAATTTAGAAGATCAGCTTAGTAACCGGGCGGATTGGGATGGCAATCTAAATTTGGGTTATGTGTTTGACGGAACCAGCACTAACTATGCAGGGATAGCCCTTTTGACCCCTCAGAGTCCAGCTTATTACGCGATCGACAACTTAACATTAAATGGAAATACTCAGGATATTGGGAATGATTTCACCAAAACTGATAAGTATAATTTTATTTCAGGAGGAGTGGCAAAATCGCAAGCTGGACAAATGGGTTCAGGAAACGACGTTTCTCACTTGGTCGGTGGAGCCATCGATGAACTACTTCTAAATCAAAGTACCAAGATAGCCTTCGTTTTGGTAGCAGGACATACCTTGAACGATCTACAAGCTGCAGTTTCACAGGC
>JAPUIM010000357.1 GCA_027297025.1 Bacteroidota bacterium
GTGGCACTGCCTTCGAATAATTCACCTCTAAATTTATTGATAGCATCTTCCAGGTATTTGACCTCCAGATAGCGGATAGACCCTTTGAGTTTGTGGGTCTTTAATCGAAATTTTTCTACATCCAAGTCCGCCCACGCCTCCTGGTAGTCGGTCATAAACTCCTCCAGCATGTTTATATAAGAATAAGTAAGATCCACCACGATCCCATTATCACCCTTTGACAAATTTAAAATCTTGTTGAAATTGATGAGGCTATCACCGTCCTTTTCCATAGCTGTTTTATAAGGTTGCCTATTTAAGGTAGGATAATTTAAAATAAATTACTTTGAAATTTTATTTTATTTTAAATTGTCAAGAAATTCAGTTGGAGACTTAAAGTTTTGGCAGCATGAAAATGATGTATATCGTGGATGATGATGAGACCTATGTGAAAATACTGTCTCATCAATTGAAACAAAGGTTTAAAATAAGAATTTGTCCGACCGCCGAGAATTGCGTATTGGCCCTAGATGTTGCCGTACCCGATATCGTGATCATAGATTATTTTCTTCCGGGGATGGATGGCCTGGAGTTATTTAAGAAATTGAGTACTGAATATAAAATTCCCAAGCTGATCCTACTTAGCGCCAATGACGACTCACAGGTGGTTTTGGATATGATCAGAAATGGTGTGAGGGAATATGTGATCAAAGATGAACAAGTGATGGAAGCCCTGATGGAAGCTATTGGCGATGTGGAGGATTAGTCCGCTGCCCTGCGCCTACTTCATAAATTATATACCAACCCTTTTTGTTAATAGTTTTTATCCCTTTATTTAGCAGCAATTTTTAAAAGGGATATTAAATGCGTATTGCCATATTCAAAGAAAGCCAGGATGACAGGGTAGCTTTAGTGCCTGAGATAGTCAAAAGATTGGAGCAGGAAAAAAACGAGGTGTTGGTAGAAGAAGGAGCAGGAGAAGCTGCATATCACCCCGATTGGCAATACCAAGAGGTAAATGGCCGTATAGAAAGCAGGGACATCATTTTCAAGGAAGGGGAACTGTTTGTAACGCTGCATCCTTTGGACAATGGAGATTGGAAAAAATTCTCTAAAGGTGCGGTCATCGTTTCTTTATTCGAACCCTATGCCCACCCTGAACTAGTAGAAAAGCTGGCCCAGTATCCGGTAACCGTTTTTAGCATGGACATTATCCCCCGGGTAACCATTGCCCAAACCATGGATGTTTTATCCTCTATGCAATCTACCGCCGGTTATTTGGCGGTAATCGAGGCCGCCCGCCATTTACCCCGTTATTTTCCGATGATCACTTCAGCTGCTGGTACTATTCCACCGGCCAAGGTATTGATCCTGGGAGCGGGGGTTGCCGGTCTGCAGGCGGTAGCTACCGCCAAAAGACTGGGAGGGGTGGTTGAGGTATTTGACACCAGGGCAGCGGTGAAGGAGCAGGTAGAAAGTTTGGGAGCAAAGTTTGTAGAGGTAGAAGGTGCCCTGGATGATGTCAAGGCCAAAGGATATGCGGTGGAGCAAACAGAGGAATATAAAAAAAGACAGGTCGCTAAGATCCATGAAAAAGCAATAGCCTCGGATGTGATCATTACCACCGCCCAACTCCGGGGAAAACCGGCTCCCTTGTTATTAACCAAGGACATGGTAAATGAGATGAAACTTGGTTCGGTGATCATAGATCTGGCTGCTTCCACCGGGGGCAATTGCGAATTGACCGAGAATGGAAAGGTAGTCAAGAAATACGGAGTAATTATTATTGGCAACTCCAACCTGGCCGCCGATATGCCCATGCATGCCAGCCAGTTGTTCAGCCGAAATGTGTATAATTTCTTGAAACTATTGGTAAAAGAGGGTGAATTGAACCTGGATTGGGAAAATGAGATCATCAAATCCTCCTGCCTGGTGCACCAGGGAAAGGTAATGTATAATCAAGCCTAATTTTAAGCCATTAAAACCAAAAACTTTGAACCCATTAAACTTCAAACTTTAAACTAATTTATGGAACCAGTCATTCAATTTATCACCGAGAATTTGACCATGATCTACATCCTGACGCTGGCCATTTTTTTGGGTATGGAGGTGATATCCAATGTGCCAGCGGTGCTGCACACCCCCTTGATGTCGGGAGCCAATGCGGTAAGTGGGGTGGTAGTGATTGGTGCTATTATCCTGATAAGGCAGGCGGCGGCGGATGACTACCTGGTGCTGTCGTTGGGATTCCTGGGCATAGTCCTGGCCATGACCAATGTGGTAGGGGGATATACTGTCACCGACCGGATGTTGTATATGTTTAGGAAAAAGAAGAAATAACCCATGGAAAGCTCAGTATCTGATTTTATTTACCTGGCCTGTATTGTGCTTTTCATCGTGGGATTGAAAAAACTCAGCCATCCCGATACAGCCCGTAATGGGAACCTGGTGGCCGCCACAGGCATGGGAATCGCCATTTTAGTGGCTATATTTTATCCCATGGAAGGAGCCACCAACAATTATACCTGGATTGCCGGTGGGTTAGTCCTGGGCTCGGCAGGAGGGTACATCGCGGCCAAAAAAGTACAGATGACAGCCATGCCGGAGATGGTATCGCTGTTTAATGGTCTGGGGGGAGCTTGTGCCATGTTAATTTCCATTGTTGAATTCTATAATTACCCGGCCCAGCAAGATTTATTGAACGGTCAGGCCATAACCACATTATTTGCCCTATTTGTGGGAAGTATTACCTTCACAGGAAGCTTGATAGCTTTTGGCAAGTTACAGGGTTTTCTGAGGGATTCATTGGTATTGCCGTTTCCAACGGTGGTCAATATGGTGTTGTTACTGGTCATTGTGGGATCAGGTGTTTATATCACCCTATTGCCGCAGCTAAATTTCAACTTTATAATCATATTATTAATCTTGTCTCTGGTATATGGAGTAACTTTTGTCACTCCCATTGGAGGTGGGGATATGCCGGTGGTGATTTCCTTGCTCAACTCCTTTAGTGGCATCGGTGCTACCCTGGCAGGGCTGATCTATAACAACCAGGTAATGGTAGTGGGAGGCATCATTGTGGGAGCTTCGGGAACCATATTAACTATACTAATGTGCAAGGCCATGAATAGATCATTGTTTAATGTGATCATTGGTGGTTTTGGTGGGGGTGGGAGTAGCGCTGTTGATTCGGGGGAACAAGTGGTCAAAGAAGCGACCTATGCTGATCTTGCTATCCAATTAAAATATTCACAAAAGGTGATCATAGTTCCCGGATATGGACTGGCGGTAGCCCAGGCTCAGCACGCCTGCCATGAGCTGGAAGAGTTAATGGAAAAAGAGGGAGTAACTGTAAAATATGCCATTCATCCGGTGGCAGGCAGGATGCCCGGCCATATGAATGTTCTTTTGGCCGAAGCCGATGTACCCTATCCCAAGCTATTGGATTTGGAAGATGCCAATAAAGAATTTCCCAGCACTGATGTGATCCTGGTTATTGGGGCCAACGATGTAGTGAATCCTGCTGCCAATGATGATCCGGGCAGTCCTATCTATGGAATGCCCATATTGGAGGTAGAGTTGGCTAAAAACGTAATCGTATTGAAACGAAGCATGAGTGCGGGTTATGCTGGTATTGAAAACCAACTGTTTTTTGGAGAAAAAACCAGGATGTTATTCGGCGATGCCAAAAAATCCCTGAATAAGTTAATTGAGGAAACCTCAGCCGCCTGATACCCCCCTTT
>JAPUIM010000358.1 GCA_027297025.1 Bacteroidota bacterium
GAGGCACCGGTAAACAGCTTTCGATCGACCTCCTGAAAACCGGTGATTACTACTGGATTAAGGAATGATGTGGCCTCCTTCAAAGTGACTTGAAGGGTACCGGTTTTGGAAACAGTAACCTTGGTGGTTTCCATACCTACCATTCTTATTATTAATACCTGGCCTGCCGGAGCCTGGAGGGTGAAATTGCCATCGATATCGGAAACCGTTCCCTCAGTAGTATTCTCGAGGATAATGTTAGCTCCAGGAAGTGGTGAACCACTCTCATCTAAAACGGTTCCTTGAACTGATTGAGAATCCTGGGCTATAAGAGTGGAAATAGGGAGCGAAATGAGCAAACTCAATAATGCCCACTTGGATCTTAAAATTGCCAGGGGGTGAAGTACGTGAGGAAAATAATTAATCTGTAGAAGTTTGATCATTTACAGCCTTTTAATCTATAAATCGCCGAATTTTACTACGGAACATACTATACCACAAAAAAAATACCAATAATATTGGTTCATCTAAAAATCCTCTATTAATAATGGATAAATTTATCAATAAGTTCTGTAAGCCTGGGGGAATTTTCTAAAATTTGTAAATGCACAAATCCAATCGCTCTACAATCCAATATTTGTAACCCAAATTGGGGGATGTGGCAGTATCGGGTATCTCAATTTTAATACTATTATTCAATTATATGACAAAAGTATGTCAGGTGGACTAAAATTCCGTGTAGAGCTGGGAGCTAGACCTCTATATTCACAACTATTTTTGGTCTGAATCTTCCTGCTGATCAGGCCGATCTTTGTGTTTCTTATAATAGGAATAGTTGGATCCCAATAAAGCGATTGACAAGCCAGTGAGTATCAACAGCATCAAACTATTGCCTGTTTCATCATGTGTGAAATTTTGTACCAAAGCTAACAGGCAAACAATGATGGCTAAAACGGACAGGCCGATGGCTATGAGGCTGATCTTTTTTCTCACTATTTGCCTTGTTTATGATTTGATCACAAAAAAAGAGATTACCCTAAATTAACAGCTAAAAAAACAGCCCCAAAAATTTGGGGCTGTTTTTTGTTTATTGAAAAATTAATTGGAGACTATCATCAACTGCCACAGGCTATACAATCATCGGGATCATCCAATGAGCATTGTACATCCGCTTGTTTTTGTGCCAGAATTTGCTCCTCAGTTGGTTCGATAGATGTAGTTTCTACCTTTTCCAAATTTTCCTTTTGGATGGTGAACTTAATAGCGTCAGTGGCCGCCTTGGACCTCAGATAATACATTCCGGTCTTAAGTCCTTTTTTCCAGGCATAAAAATGCATAGAACTTAATTTGCCAAAGTTGGGATCCTGGATATGAATATTCATGCTTTGACTTTGACAGATGAAGGCTCCCCGGTCTGCAGCCATATCAATAATAGCTTTTTGAGAAATTTCCCAAACCGTTTTGTAGAGATCTTTAATATTTTTGGGTATTTCAGGGAAATTCTGAATGGAACCATTGGCTTCCATCAATCTGTCTTTCATGCTTTCATTCCACAAACCCAGTTTTATCAAATCCTTGAGCAGGTGTTTGTTAACTACTATAAATTCCCCGGAAAGCACCCTTCGGGTGTATATGTTGGAAGTATAAGGCTCGAAACATTCATTGTTGCCCAATATTTGGGAGGTGGAAGCGGTGGGCATGGGTGCCACCAGCAGGGAGTTGCGTACTCCATATTTTTTCACTTCTTTTTTCAATGCATTCCAGTCCCATCGACCTGAATCAGGAGTGATTCCCCACATATCGAACTGAAAAATACCTTTGGAGACTGGTGAGCCTTTATAGCTTTCATAGGCTCCTTCCTTCTTGGCCAGATCTTTAGAAGCGCTCATGGAAGCATAATAGATAGTTTCAAAAATATCCTTATTGAATCCTTTGGCTTCAGGTGAATCAAAAGGCATTTTCAACTTAATAAAGGTGTCAGCCAAACCCTGAACGCCAACACCGATAGGACGATGTTTCATATTGGAGTTGCGGGCTTCCGGTACAGGATAATAGTTGATATCGATCACCTTATTAAGGTTTTTGGTTACCACGTAAGTAACATCATACAATTTTTGGTGATCAAATTTAAATTCTTCGGTTACAAACTTGGGTAAGGCAATTGAGGCAAGATTACAAACAGCCACTTCATCCTTAGAGGTATACTCCATGATCTCTGTGCACAAATTACTGGACCTTATGACACCAAGATTTTTTTGATTGGATTTTTTGTTGGCGGGGTCCTTATAGAGCATATAAGGGGTGCCGGTTTCCATCTGAGCTTCCAGAATCTCAAACCACAGGTCCTGGGCTTTTACCTGACGGCGGAATTTCTTTTCCTTTTCATATTTGCAATATAATTTTTCAAATTCCTCTCCATAACATTCTGCCAAACCTGGCGCTTCGTTGGGACAGAAAAGTGACCAATCTTCATTATTCTCCACCCTTTTCATAAATAGATCTGAAACCCAAAGCGCATAAAAAAGATCCCTTGCCCTTAGTTCTTCCTTGCCATGGTTCTTTTTCAGATCCAGGAATTCAAAAATATCTGCATGCCATGGTTCCAGGTAAATGGCGAAACTTCCTTTGCGTTTTCCACCTCCTTGATCCACATAGCGGGCAGTCATATCAAAATTGCGCAGCATAGGTACAATACCATTGGAAGTACCATTGGTACCTTTGATATAGGACCCGGTGGCACGTACATTGTGGATGCTGAGCCCAATGCCACCCGCTGATTGAGATATTTTGGCACATTGTTTTAAGGTGTCGTAAATACCATCAATGCTATCATCTTTCATAGTGAGCAGAAAGCAAGAAGACAATTGTGGCTTTGATGTTCCGGCATTGAACAGGGTCGGGGTGGCATGGGTAAACCACTTTTCTGATAAGAGATTATAAGTTTCAATTACTGCATCGATATCATCCATATGGATTCCTACTGCCACCCGCATCAGCAAGTGTTGTGGCCTCTCCACTACTTTTCCATCCAATTTCATCAAGTAAGACCTTTCCAGGGTTTTAAAACCGAAATAGTCATAACTAAAGTCCCGGTCATATATGATGGTTGAGTCCAATAACGCGGCATTCTTTTTGATCACACCATAGGCTTCTTTGGATATCAATGAAGCATTTTCACCGGTTTTGGGATCGGTATAGGTATAGAGCCTCTTCATGGTGTTGGAAAAGGACTTGCTGGTCACCTTGTGCAAGTTGGAAATGGCTACCCGGGCGGCAAGAACTGCATAGTCGGGGTGTTTAGTAGTCATGGAAGCGGCGGTTTCAGCCGCCAGATTATCAAGCTCCGCGGTAGTAACCCCATCGTAAATGCCGGTGATGACTTTTTTGGCCACATCAAGGGGCTCCACATAGTTCAAATCTAATCCATAACATAGTCTATCAATTCGTGCGGTGATCTTATCGAATTTAACTGACTCTCTTCTTCCGTCTCTTTTTACTACTAACATTTGGTTGGTGTTTCAGGGGTTAACAGATTAAAATTCTTCATCAAGGGAAAATTTGTGAGTATCGGCTTGTTTATTTTCGGTCCTTACACCGGCCTTTTGATATTCACCTACTCTCTTTTCGAAGAAATTGGTTTTCCCTTGAAGGGAAATCATTTCCATAAAATCGAATGGATTACGAGAATTATATATCCTAGGACACCTCAATTCCATCAGTAAATGGTCGGCCACAAATTCAATGTACTGACACATCAGATTGGCATTCATACCGATCAGGTCCACAGGAAGGGCATCAGTAACAAATTCCTTTTCTATTTTTACCGCATCGGCAATAATTTCAGTTACTCTTTCTACAGGGAGCTTATTTACAATATGGTTATTGTACAGCAGGCAGGCAAAATCACAATGCAATCCTTCGTCGCGGGAGATCAGCTCATTGGAAAAACTCAAGCCTGGCATCAAACCCCTCTTTTTCATCCAAAAAATGGAGCAAAAACTTCCGGAAAAGAAAATGCCTTCTACTGCCGCAAAAGCAATTAGTCTCTCAGCGAAACTGGCACTATCAATCCAGCGTAATGCCCATTCCGCCTTTTTCTTGACACAATCCATGGTGTCTATGGCATGGAATAAACGATCTTTCTCCTCAGGGTCCTTGACATAGGTGTCGATCAGCAATGAGTAGGTTTCGGAATGAATATTTTCAACAGCTATTTGAAAACCGTAGAAAAATTTGGCTTCTGTATACTGAACTTCTGCCACAAAATTTTCAGCCAGATTTTCATTGACGATACCATCGCTGGCGGCAAAAAAGGCCAATACATGGGAGATAAAATGACGTTCACCGTCATTGAGATTTACCCAGTCTTTGAGATCCTGGCTAAGATCAATTTCTTCCGCGGTCCAGAAACTCGCTTCATGTTTTTTATAAAACTCCCAGATATCATCATGTTGTATAGGGAACAATACAAACCGGTCTTTATTTTCTTTCAGAATCGGCTCCGTTATAGTGATAGTATTCTCACTCATTCTGCACAGTTTTAAGTTGGTTAATTATTAAATAAAATAAGTTGTTTATTAAAAAAGAAAACCGAAGCTCGATGCAAAAGCAAATTGGTTGCTGGATGGTTGTTTTTAAGTAATTTGCTTCTTAGCACTTTATTGAGAAATGATTTTAAATTTCAAATTCGGATTTTATCATGTGAGTATACAAATAAAGTAAATTCAGGCTTAAAAATCAAAAGGTTGGTAACCAAAAAAAAAGGCCTTTTAGGCTGTAAATGGACTATTTTGAATGAATAGCAGGCATATATACCATTGATATTTAGCTTATTAAATATGGCAGTTACAATAATAACTTCATTACTAAAAATAAATTGTTTTTTTTCAAATTCCAAGATCTTGATGTCCGGGAAACACTCACCCTTGATGGTTATCGAAAAAAAAGGCAATGTACTTGATCGGGGTTTGCTTTTAATTGAAAATGACCTACTTTTGCAGTCCATTTTGCATTGAAGAGCGATAAAAAAGAAAATTTCATGTACGCGATTGTAGATATAGCCGGACAACAGCTAAAAGTATCAAAGGACCAACAGGTATACACCCCCAAATTGGAGGGCAAAGAAGGGGATAAGGTTGAATTTGATCAGGTATTGTTATTTGATGATAATGGAAAGGTGCAAGTGGGTGCACCTACTATCAAAGGAGCTAAGGTTTCCGGTAAAATTTTGGAACATGGACGGGGAGACAAAGTGATGGTGTTTAAGAAGAAAAAGAGAAAAGGGTATAAAGTAAAAAATGGTCACCGTCAGGACTATACTAAATTGGTCATCGAATCGATAAAAGGTAAATAACTATGGCACATAAAAAAGGAGCCGGTAGTTCAAGGAACGGAAGGGAATCGCATAGTAAACGGCTAGGAGTAAAGATCTTTGGTGGACAGTTCGCCAAAGCCGGCAATATTATAGTCAGACAAAGGGGTACCAAACACCATCCCGGAAACAATGTAGGTATGGGTCGTGACCATACTTTGTTTGCATTAATTACCGGAACGGTGAATTTCAAGAAACATCGTCAAAACAGATCCTTCGTTAGTGTTGAGGCTTTAGAAGCTGAGACCAAGAGTAAATAAACACCGATATAA
>JAPUIM010000359.1 GCA_027297025.1 Bacteroidota bacterium
CCCCTCTCTACCGCAAGTTTAGCCAAGTGTAACTTGTTGTGAAAATAGAGCAAGTTTAACTTGCAAGCCCCCTCAACTTTACCGTGTTGTTATCTCCTGCAACTGAACTAATTTGAACAAATTCCTTACTTGAGTAAGAACTTTGATTCGATTAGTAGGTGTATGTAATGCTTTCTTAATATTTTTCAAAATTGAAGAATCCCGATATGGAATTTGCATTCTTTTTTTTGATTTTTCTTGTTACCTGGACCATTGTATGTCTATGGATGTTAAAAATGGGATTCCTTTGCTTGAATTGGGGCCTAACAGTCTGTTTGGAGTCAAGTGAGATTTTTCAAGCAACATACTTTTTAGAGCGGGAAATATATCGGGAAATTCAGCATCCAGCAGATACTTAAAAGCGTCAAGGAAGTCGTTCTTATTGTGATCTCAATCTTTAATCAAAGCGCTATGTCGCCAACGCTTACAGAGTTGTAATCACTACAAGTTGCCTGTTGTTTTCAGAAACATAACATTTTTTTGGTGGGGAGCTGGAATTTGACATTGGATCAACACCTTGTTATATTGAAAATACTAAAATCCTAAAGTATGAAATCAATAAATAAGTACTCGCGAAGGAAATTCCTGGAAACTACAGGAATTAGCAGCATGTCAGTTTTTTTAGGTTCTTCAATCCTGCTTTCGGGTTGCGGATCCAAAGAAAAAGCAATAAAGCAAGTTGCGGTTCCGGTTGAACCAGAGGTCATTCATAAAATCTCTTGTCAGTTATACACTTTCCGTAAACAATTGAGTGAAGACAAACCAGGTACCCTTCAAAAGGTTGCCGATACCGGCTTAAAATATGTGGAAACATTCGATTTCTCAGAAGAATTATCTGCTGACGAGGGTACCTCCCCTTCCAACCCGGCGGCAATGGCTAAAATGCTGAAAGATGTAGGTCTGTCAGTAAGTTCCATGCACAGTGAAATACCGGTGGGTGATGAAGGAGAAAAAGCACTGAGAATGGCGGAAGCATATGGTTGTAAGAAAGTGATATGGCACGGCTGGCCTGAAGATAAACGCTATCAGTCATTGGATGGGATCAAGGAGTTGGCCGGTATTTATAATGAAGCCAATCAGTTCCTAAAGGCCAATGGATTGGAGTTTGGATTGCATAACCATTGGTGGGAAATGAGACTGGATGAGTCAGGTGGCTATCCCCTTCAAACGCTGCTGGAATACACAGATAATGATATATTCCTGGAGATCGATACCTATTGGGTCAAAACTGCACCAAGAGATCCCGCGGAAATAATTGAAAAATTTGGTAAAAGGGTCCAGTTTATGCATATAAAAGATGGTCCCGCTCCCTGGATGGAAGATCTCGCTGCCCAACCACATGAACCAATGGTTGCATTGGGCAAGGGTGTCCAGGATTTTAATGCTATCACCAAAGCCTGCGGCGACCATCCAAAATGGATGGTAATTGAACTTGACGAATGTGCCACCGACATTTTCGAAGCTGTGAAAGAGAGTGTTGATTATCTGACTTCCAACAATATGGCAAAGGTTTAAAATCATGAAAACACTTGTAAGAAAGCATCTTATATTCTTCTTTTTCCTGTCCTTATCATTAGTATTTGTAGGAATAGGTATAATAGAGGATGAAATTGAAATAAAAGAATGGCCGGTTCCCTGGAAAGATACGCGCCCCCGTGATCCTTTTGTTGATCAAAAGGGTCGGGTTTGGTTTTGCGGTCAAGTAGGAAATTATATAGCCTATCTGGAACCTAACTCCGGTAAGTTCAAAAGGTACGAAATGGAAAAACGTACCAATCCTCATAATCTAATTGTAGACCATGATGGTTACGTGTGGTATGCAGGAAACCTTGCTTCCCATATTGGGAAATTAAATCCTGAGAATGGAAAGATAGACAAATTTCCCATGCCTGATCCAGAAGCACGTGATCCCCATACACTGGTCTTTTCTCAAAAAGGCGATATTTGGTTTACCGTTCAGGGAGGAAATTTTATAGGCAAACTGGAGACCAAAACCGGTAAAGTACATTTGATAAAAGTACCAACTAATGGAGCAAGGCCCTACGGCATCAAGATTGATAAAAATGACCGTCCCTGGATTGTTTTATTCGGAACTAATAAACTGGCCACCGTAGATCCTCAAACCATGGAACTTGAAGAAATTACCTTACCCAATACCGATTCACGTCCTCGTCGATTGGAAATAACTTCCGATGGGAACCTTTGGTTTGTTGATTATACCAGGGGTTTTTTAGGGAAATATGCTCCCGGCACTCAACGGTTTACTGAATGGGCTTTACCCGGAGGAAAGAGTTCAAAACCCTATGGTACCGCACTTGATGATAATGACCACATTTGGATAGCAGAATCAGGACTAAATCCCAACCGCCTGGTTGGATTTGATCCCAAGACCGAAAAATTTTTTGGTATCAGGAACGTGCCAAGTGGAGGTGGCACAATACGGCATATGTATTTTCATCCTTTAACCAAAGAAATTTGGTTTGGAACAGATACGAACAATGTAGGGCGGGCTCGTTTCCTTCGATAATTATAAACGTTGCCCTGCAGTCGCTTGGCTCCAGCCGAGTGACCACAATATCACAGGCATCTTGCCTTTATCACATTTAGCTTTGACCCATGTCAGAGCTTAGAAAAGCCAACCACGATGTAACCTATTTTCTGACCCTAACTACAGATCGAGCTATTCTCTGCTAAGGAGATACAATAAAAGATTGACTATATTCATCAAAATCCGGTGGAGGCAGGGATCGTCAATGAGTCCCAAAAACTATATATTTAGCCGCGCAAATTCATCTTCAGAAATAAGAACTATTGATCCATGAAATCTGGAAGCTTTAGGAATATTTATCACCGGCTGGAGCCGAGCGATTGCTTTGGTAGTAGCTAAGGTTTAGAATGTGATATTTCGATCTATTTATTGCTTTACATATTTATCAAAAGGCAGGATAAAAAGTGTATCATTGGTACATTCGAAAGAGAAAAACAAGGAACCGGTAGTATCCAGGAGTTCACCACAACCCACGAACTCGGTATTAGTGGCTGTGATTATCTCCAGATTGTCAGATATTACATAATCAAAAGTTCTAATTGACACAGTATCGGTGTTTTCACATTGTTCCGCACAATCTTTCTTCACATTGATCAGCATGCTCTCTGCGTTAAATGTCAAACTGTTTGTGGGCGATCCATCAGCGCAGATTTCCACATTTACCCAAGTACCCTCCAAACATTCCATGATTTCTTCCAAGGGATCGGGTTTTTTTGAATCTTCCGAATCATCACCTCCACATGAAAACAAAAG
>JAPUIM010000036.1 GCA_027297025.1 Bacteroidota bacterium
TAACTTTTTACAATTTCCCATCCCACCCAGGTCCCAACCCTGCCTGGGCATTTTGGGCCAATTTCCGGAATATTAGGCCTTTCTTCCAGATACTTTTGTTTGACGAAATAATTGGTTTCAAATATCAATTGATTTTTGAAACCAATTATTATGTCAAACAGAAGTATTTGGAGGAGAGGCCTAATATTCCGGAAATTGGTCCCAAATGCCCCGGTAGGGTTGGTACCTGGGTAGGATGGGAAATTGTAAAAAGCTACTTTCGTCAAAATCCTGAGGTAGGGTTAGAGCAATTAATGGCGAACCAGGATGCTCAAGCCATATTCAGTCAATCGAAGTATAAGCCAATTCCCCGCTAGAATTATTGATTCGGATTTCCTCCAGCAGAAGATGTAGTTTTTCTACTTGAGCCCTTCGGGAAAATTCTTTTTCTGCCAATTGCCGGGCGTTATTTTGATAAGTGGCTAAAATCTTTGAATCCTGAATAAAAGGAGTGATTTTTTCTCCAAAATCCTCAAAACGTTCTTTGGAACAGTAGAACCCACAGCGATGCTCTTCCACTAACTTTTTGATCCATCCACCGGTATTTGTAATTATTAGTTTTCCTGCGGCCAATGAATCAAAGAATTTATTAGGACTATTGGTTTTTAATATTTCAAAAGGGGCAAAACTAATGAAAGTTGCATGGGTTCTTCTTAAGACTTCCCTCAGTCCGTCTTTATTTTGTGGCTCCATGAAAGTGACATTACTGAGTTCTTTCTGTTTGGCCATCCGTTTAATGCCGGCAAGTTTTGGGCCGTCCCCAACAATTAAAAACTTAATATTGAGATGGGAATGCAAGGAGGCGATCTCAATAAAATGTTCCAAATGATTCACTTTTCCCACTGCCCCAAAATAGGTGATGGTGAATACATTGGATTCTTTATCCTGGACACTTGATGATGTACTGGTGGGCTCAAATTTGAAAAAATCGATATCAGACATATTGGG
Organism: Bacteroidota bacterium; assembly: GCA_027297025.1. Lineage (GTDB taxonomy): Bacteria > Bacteroidota > Bacteroidia > Cytophagales > Cyclobacteriaceae > JAPUIM01. The sequence goes on from JAPUIM010000036.1 coordinate 988, forward strand.
AATAAAGTGAACTTTATGATTATCAGATCTTTCTACCACCCGTTTCCTGATACCCGGAGAGAGGGTGATTATGTCATGGGCTTGTTGGTATATCGATCTCTCCCACTTTTGTAATAGTTTGATTAGCCATGGGCTGCGAATATAACCCAACTCAATAGGAGCATCTGGCCACAGGTCCCGGACTTCGAAAATAAAGGGAAGTCCTATTTTGGCTTTGATTTTCATGGCCGTCCAGCCTACCGACAGAGGGGTAGAAGTGGCAATACACAAATCCCCGTTTTGCACTTTGAGGGCTTCCCGATATGCCAGGTAAGAAAATTTGATAAAGGCCCAGATCCTTCTATAAAAGCCCCATTGGGAATAGTAAGAAACTGGCAAATAATGCACTTGTATCCCCTTGTACTGGATTAATTTATAGGGTCCATTATGTGCAGTAATCATGTCTACCTGATGCCCTTTATCCACCAGCCCTTTGGCCATATAATAAGAGCGTATTGCCCCACCCTGATCGGGGGTTTTGAAGTATTGATGGATATAGATAAGATGCATTAATCGAAATTGTGTTGCAACCAATGGCTCAAAGTAAGCAGGGACCATAATGGAATGGTATTATCCTTCAGGCCATTTTTATGTTCACCAAGTAGTTTTTTAAAGGATTCAGGATCAATGTAATTGGAAATAGGCGTCTTTGGACTTTCCAAAAACCGCCATAAATGATCCAAATTATTGGACTTTATCCATCGCCCGAAGGGAAGTCCAAACCCTTCCTTTTTTCTTCGGGCAAAATCTGATCCTCCCTTTCTTTCCAAAATTTTTCTTAGGCTCCATTTCCTGCCCTTTTTGAGCAAAACCTCACTGGGAAAACTATAAATATAATCCACTAACAGCTTATCCAGAAATGGCATTCTCATTTCCACGCTATTTTGCATACACATTTGATCGTTGATGGCTAAAACATCATCAATTAAATAATGGACACGATCGAAACCTAGAGCATCATCCATTGTATGGATAGGTAAACTTCCATTGTTAAAAAATTGAGAATTGTCGACCCCTAGGGTAGTACCCAAACTGCAAAAATTTAAATAGGTGGTTTTTGGATCCGGATCGATATTGTTCAAGAATGTTCTTACCAGTTGAGCTTTTTTTCGCCATGGGTGACTAAATCCAGATGGGCTTACATGTGCTAATCCCTTTAACGGTTTAATAAACTTGGTCATCCAACGGTAATTGTTTAAATATTTATAAAAGGCCCAGTGTCGGTTATAACCGGCAAATAATTCATCAGCACCAGCACCGGACAAAACTACCTTTACTGATTTTTGGGCCTCCTTTGATAATATATAGGTCATCAAGGCACCACTGTCGCCAATGGGCTGGTCAAAAAGCTCAATGAAATTTTCAAAATCATTTAATACTTCTCGGTTAACTTCAATACAAACATGATCACTTCCGAACTTTTTAGCAGCTACTTGAGCGTAGCGATAGTCCAGTGTACCATAGGATCCATCCTTGGGTGAGTTTACCAATGAAAAGGAGGGGATGGTTTTGGAAAAATGGTGTTGCAGTAAGGCAAGGATCAAGGTGCTGTCAACACCCCCACTCAAAAACAAACCACAAGGAACATCGGATATCAAATGATTGATGATGGAATCAGATAAAAGTTTTTCAGTATGGTCTAACAGATCATTTTCGCTGACTGTTTCAGGATTTGTGGTTGTTGAAGGGATAGCCTGGATCTCATTGGTTTGGAGAACATCTCGATTGATATAACATCCAGGTTGAAGCTGGTAAATATTCTTAAAAAAGGTCTGGGGCCTTTTGGCATATCTAAAATGCAGGTAAAAAGGGATTTGATGTTCATTCAAAGATTTATTGACCAATCCCGAAGCAAGTATGCCCCGGATTTCGGATGATAAAATAAAATACCTTGAATCCTCAAAGTAATAAACCGGTTTCATTCCAAACCGGTCCCGTGCTATAAGCAATTGATGATTAGATCTGTCATAAAAGACAAAAGCGAACATACCATTTAGCTGGTCCAAGGCCTTCTCTCCTTTGTGAATTAACAACTGTAACAGTACTTCGGTATCTGAATTCGATTGAAAAGTGACGCCAGTATCGATCAACTGATTTTTGAGTGTTTGAAAATTATAGATCTCACCATTGTAAATCAGGATATAATTCCCGCAAGGGGAGATAAAGGGTTGATTGGCTCGAGGTTGGGGGTCGAGGATTTTAAGACGGTTATTGCCCAGGAAGATTTGATAATTCTGATCCCTGAATGTTATAAAATGCTCAAAATCGGGGCCGCGGTGATGGGTTGCGGCCAGCATATATTTTATGGGAAAATCGTTGATTTGGCAAGTCTTGTCTACAATTAGATTAATGCCACACATAGTTGTAAAACCCTAAAAATAGTCAAAAGGGATGTACTTTCTACCTTCCCTCTCAACTCTTAAGGATTTGGGTGATTTGTGGGGTTGAGGGGTAATCTATCAGGCTGAAATCAAATCAATATAAGCTCAAAAATTATACCGGGTAATTATTTACCGATCGGATGTAAATTATACGATTTGGAATAATTAAGGATCTTATCTATCACACGTTGAGGAGGAACACTTAAATCCAGATCCAACTTCTGTTTTATTTCAAGATACTTACGATAAGTGTCCAGCAAATCTCCATCACAAAGCAAAGCGCTTTCTATTTCTCTTTTTTCCTGTTGGTCGGTTTCATCATAGATAAACCTGATAATGTCATCTTGGGTAAAGGTTTTGGTCATAGGCGATATTCTTTTGTTTCATCTTTTTTCTTAAGTTGATCAATGCGTATCTCATCCTTCCCAAAGCTGTATTAATGCTCACCTCAGTAGCATCGGCAATTTCTTGAAAACTCATCTCCATGTAATGTCTCATGATCAATACTTCCTTCTGGGCCTCCGGTAATTCCTGAACTAGTTCCTTCAAACCGGCACTAATGTCTTTCCTTATTTGCAATGTTTCGATCGAATCTTCTGCAAATTCGATGGTATTAAATACCTTGTTACCATCTTCCAGAACTACCACGGGATATCTTTTACACCGTCTGAAATAATCAATGGCCAAATTGTGTGCAATTCTAAGAACCCATGGCAAGAATTTTCCTTCTTCATTGTACCTGCCGGATTTTATGGTATTAATTACCTTAATAAAGGTTTCTTGCAACAAATCCTCTGCTATATAAGTATCTTTAACTATCAATTGGATAGTAGTAAATACTTTCGATTTGTGCCTTGAAAGAAGATCCTCAAAAGCCTCTTCGTTACCTTCTTTGTACTGTGATAGCAAATCGCTATCACTCAACCTACTCCTGTTCATGCAAAAAACTGTTTAGTAAACGTAGAGGTCTATATCATATTGTCTATTTGGGGGTCAAATAAAGGATTTTTCTTTGGTGTATTATCAAATGTATGTATTAAGCAAAAAACATGCAAATAAATAAAGGGGGATATTAGAGATAATAATTATTAAAATAAAAGGGAATGTTAAATATTTTTTAAAAAACCGTAACCCATACAATAACTCAAATATCCAGACGTTATTTAATATTTTTTACAGGCGAATGGTAACCATTTCTAAGTTTATCTTTGAACCCTTCGCCCATTTTCTCTCTCACTTTTTTTAACTTTGCGGGCTATGAGACAAGCACTGGTTTCAGCTCCCATGAATCTGGATCAACTAGACCCCAAAAAACACATAATCATCAAGGGGGCAAACGTGAACAATCTCAAGAACCTCAGTGTAGCTATCCCTCGTAACAAGATGGTGGTTATTACTGGATTATCTGGCTCCGGTAAATCTTCCCTGGCTTTTGATACCCTATTTGCTGAGGGTCAGCGTATGTACGTGGAAAGTTTAAGCGCCTATGCACGACAGTTTTTAGGACGAATGGAAAAACCGGAAGTGGAATATATCAAAGGGGTTTCCCCGGCAATTGCCATTGAACAAAAAGTAAATACCAGAAATCCCCGTTCTACAGTGGGCACTACTACTGAGATTTATGATTATCTGAAATTATTGTTTGCCCGAATCGGCATCACTTATTCACCGAAAACCGGTAAAATAGTTACCAAGGATTCAGTGAGCGATGTGGTAGATTATGTTTATAAGTTTGATGAAAGTTCAAAATTGATGATCCTTAGCCCTCTCAGGATCAAACATAGTAGAGATCTGGAGCAAGAATTAAAAATTTTGTTGAGTAAAGGATATTCCAGACTGTTAGTGAAGGATAAGGTGGTCTTTATTGAGGATCTATTGGTAGACGCAACCAAAATTGAGCCTAATGTGTTGCAAATCCTAATCGATCGTACCTCGGTGCAATTGGACCCCAAAATGCCCGATGGTAGAGATGAGGATAACCAGTTTCGCCTGGCAGACTCCATTGAAACTGCTTTTTTCGAAGGTGAAGGGACTTGTGTGGTCAATATTCTCAACCAGGAAATTAAAACCTTCAGTGATAAGTTTGAAAGAGATGGTATCCGATTCGCAGAACCCAGTGTCAACCTTTTCACTTTCAATAATCCCTATGGGGCCTGCCGGACCTGCGAGGGATTTGGCAAGATCCTGGGAATTGATGATGACCTGGTAGTGCCCGATAAAAGCTTATCGGTGTATGAAGGCGCGGTGGCTCCCTGGCGAAGCGAAACCATGAAAAAATGGTTGAATGCTTTGGTGGATCTTTCACACCTGTTGGACTTTCCCATCCATCGGGCTTACTCAGAACTAAACCAAGAACAAAGAGACTTACTTTGGCGTGGAAATGAACATTTTGACGGGATCGACGATTTTTTCAAATACCTGACATCAAAAAGCCATAAAATACAATACCGGGTGCTTATTTCCCGCTATCGGGGAAGAACCATCTGTCCTGATTGCAGGGGTACCCGTCTGCGTAAAGACGCTGGGTATGTAAAAATAAATGACCATTCTATTACTGATCTGGTTTTAATGCCTATTACAGGGGTCGTGGAATTTTTTGAAAACTTAAAACTGGAGGAATATCAAAATCAAGTAGCCCACCGGATATTATTAGAGATCAAAAACAGGCTTGACTACTTGGATAGGGTGGGTTTAGGTTATTTGACCCTCAATCGCATCAGTTCAACTTTGTCCGGTGGGGAATTTCAAAGAATTAAGCTGGCTACCTCCTTAGGCAGCGCCCTGGTTGGATCAATGTACATTCTGGATGAACCCAGTATAGGATTACATTCAAGGGATACTGAACGTTTGATATCCATATTAAAATCTCTAAGGAATATTGGCAACACCGTAATTGTGGTGGAACACGAGGAGGAAATAATGAGAGCTGCTGACCAAATAATCGATATTGGGCCTGGGGCCGGCTCTCATGGGGGAGAGTTGGTTTTTCAGGGCACTCAGGATGAACTAAAGTCCAATCAAACCAGTTTTACCGCACGATACCTCAATGGAATTGATAGAATTAAATTACCGGCTAGCCGAAGAAAATGGTCAGAAAGCATAAAAATTGTGGGGGCACGGGAAAATAATCTTAAAAATTTAACTGTCGAATTCCCCTTAAATACCTTGACTGTTATCACCGGAGTTAGTGGTTCGGGAAAATCGACCTTGGTAAGAGACATCCTATACCCGGCCCTAGGCAAAAAGATTGAAATTTTTGGACAAACTGGGGGAAAATATGACCATCTGGAAGGGGATTATCACCGCATCAACCGCCTGGAATTTGTGGACCAAAACCCAATCGGCAAATCTTCGCGGTCCAATCCGGTTACCTATGTGAAAGCTTATGATTCTGTAAGGCAGTTATTCGCCGACCAGCCCATAGCAAAACAGCGGGGCTACAAACCTTCACACTTTTCCTTTAATGTAGATGGTGGCCGCTGTGAAGTATGTCAAGGAGAGGGAATTGTAAAAATTGAAATGCAGTTCATGGCCGACATTCAACTAAAATGCGAAAGTTGTAAGGGAAGGAGATTTAAAGATGAAATATTGGAGGTTGAATATAAAAACAAAAATATCGCCGGGGTTCTGGAATTAACAGTAGAAGAGAGTTTGGAATTTTTTCAAGACCATAAAACCATCATCAACCGATTACAACCATTAAATCAAGTAGGACTGGGTTATGTACGGCTGGGTCAATCATCAAACTCACTCAGTGGTGGAGAAGCTCAAAGGGTAAAACTGGCTTCTTTTCTGGGGAAGGGTTCGGAAAACACACTCAAGGGAGGCGATCATGTTTTGTTTATTTTTGATGAACCCACTACCGGTTTACACTTTCACGATATAAGCAAACTGCTGTCCACGCTGGAAGCCTTGATT
>JAPUIM010000360.1 GCA_027297025.1 Bacteroidota bacterium
TCTTCACCATATCTTTCTCTAAATTTTTGAGCATTATCCCGAATAATTGATTCATCTTCACAATGAGTAGCGATTAACATATTGGCTTGCGAAAAAATATTTTCCAACGTTTGCTGATCATCAACCAACATATTGCCGGTGGATGACCCCATAAATACCTTCAGTCCGCATACTTCCCTGGGGTTTGTATTTAAAATCTCATCCATGTTGTCATTAGAGGCTCCCATATAGAAAGAATAATTCGCTAAAGAATCCTTTTGAGCAATTACATACTTCTCTTCCAACAGTTTCTGAGTTAAGGTTTGGGGTACGGTATTGGGCATTTCCATATAAGAGGTTACTCCACCTGCTACAGCTGCCCGCGATTCTGTAAAAATAGTTGCTTTATGAGTTAGACCAGGCTCCCTGAAATGCACCTGGTCGTCAATTAATCCGGGCAATAAATAATTGCCATTAGCTTCAATATGAATACTCCCTTGACCATTAGATAAATCCTGTCCTATTCGATAAATTTTCCGGTCTTTAATAAGAATATCCCTTTCGATTATCTTCCCTTCGTTGACAATACGTGCATTAGTTATCAGGATGGTTTTCACCGGATTTGTCTTTTTTAAAATATCCCTATCCTCTTTAAAAATTCTTATCCCTTAAAAAATCTAATTGGTCGAGTTAATATCCCCCTTGGTCTAAATACTCAAGATAAATTAAATTTTTGTATTAAGTTAGATTCAGATTGAATAACAAACTTATTCAATTCTATCTTTCCATAGCTGGTTGAAAAGATCTTGTGGGAGCATAAAGTTCTGCTTTAACTCCCGCAAGTTTCTTTTATAAGGTAACTGCATTTATTCCCCCTTTTTAAGTACTTCGTAAAATGATCTCAGAGTTTATTTTTTCAAAAAATTAAGCCATTTGGTCGGTAACCTTTACCTTTGTGAAGTTTCAAAATTCAGGCTAGGAAAAAGCGTTACGGATGAAAATTGATATCACACCTCACCTTACTTTTGCCCATAGACATATAGGGCCGGATAACCTGCAAATAAAGGACATGCTCAAGACCATTGGAGCTGAATCTTTAGAAGAATTATTTCAACAAACCATTCCATCCAGTATTTGGTCTAAAAAAGACCTCAATCTGCCTACCGCTTCAACTGAGTCTCAATTCCTTAAGGATTTCAAAAAAATAGTTGAGCAGAACCAGGTCTTCAAATCCTTTATTGGCCTGGGTTACTACAATTGTTATGTTCCTTCGGTAATTCAAAGAAATATACTGGAAAATCCGGGTTGGTATACCGCCTATACCCCTTACCAATCCGAGATAGCCCAAGGTAGATTAGAGGCTTTGATCAATTTTCAAACCATGGTAATGGATCTCACTGCTATGGAGTTAGCCAATGCCTCTCTGCTGGATGAAGGTACTGCGGCTGCTGAAGCCATGGCCATGTTTTGGGGATTACGAGCTAAATCCAAAAAAGATGCTTCCAAGTTCTTTGTAGAAGCCAGTACCTTCCCCCAAACCATCGATGTACTTAGAACCCGCTCTCAATCTCGGGGTATTGAATTAATGATAAACCATCATACCAAATTAAACCTGGACGATCCGGACCTCTTCGGTATTTTACTACAATACCCTAATAGTGATGGGGAAATTATCGACTACAGTGATTTAATTCAACAGGCCCGGGAAAAAGATCTTTTCGTGGTGGTGGCAGCCGATCTGTTAAGCCTTACCCTATTGAAACCCCCAGGTGAAATGGGAGCAGATGCGGTGGTGGGTACTACTCAGAGATTTGGGGTTCCTTTGGGTTTTGGGGGTCCCCATGCCGGATATTTTGCCACCAAAGAAACATATAAAAGAAATCTACCAGGCCGGATAATTGGTGTGTCGGAGGATAAAAATGGACATAAGGCTTACAGAATGGCTTTACAAACCAGGGAACAACACATTCGCAGAGAACGGGCTACTTCAAACATCTGTACTTCCCAGGTATTATTAGCAGTGATGTCGGGAATGTACGCAGTTTATCATGGACCAGCGGAATTAAGGAAAATGGCTGCCCGAATTCATTTGTATACTCAATTACTTGATCAAGGTCTCCAACAATTGGGATTTGATCAACTGAATGGGATTTACTTTGATACTTTAAAAATTAGAATTGAGTCTGAGAAGGAAATTGCTTCCCTGAAAAAGTTAGCCCTGGAGCAACAAATAAACTTCAGGTACTATGGAAACCAAACGATCGGAATTTCACTAGATGAAACTACTCAGCTTTCTGATGTACAAGTGATCCTGGAAATATTTGCTCAAGTTAAGGGAAACCAGAAAGGCTCAATCAATATCCAACCTGTTCATTTAGTAGATATCAACTGGCCGGAACCATTGGTAAGACAATCTGAATACCTCACTCATCCTGTATTCAACAGGTATCATTCTGAGCATGCAATACTCCGGTATTTCAAAGAGTTGGAAAATAAAGACTTATCCCTGGTTCATTCCATGATTCCTTTAGGTTCATGTACTATGAAACTAAACGCTACCACTGAAATGATACCCTTGTCGTGGGAAGGAATAAATGGGATTCATCCCTTTGCTCCTTTGGACCAGGCTAAGGGTTACCGGCAAATTTTTGAAAACCTAAAACAATGGCTTTGCGAAATAACGGGTTTTTATGATATTTCTTTCCAACCCAACTCCGGAGCCCAAGGGGAGTATTCGGGCCTTATGGTGATTAAGGCCTACCATAAAGACAGGGGTGAAGGACATCGGAACGTGACCTTAATACCATACTCAGCTCATGGGACGAATCCAGCCAGTGCGGTTATGGCTGGGATGAAAGTGGTGATAGTTAAATGTGATGAACAAGGCAATATAGACCTCCAGGATCTGAAAGAAAAGGCTAAGATCCATGCTGATAACCTGGCAGCCTTTATGGTTACATATCCATCCACACATGGGGTTTTTGAGGAGGACATTCAAGCCATATGTCAAATCATTCACCATAATGGAGGACAAGTTTATATGGATGGGGCCAATTTGAATGCTCAGATGGGAGTCACTAATCCGAATTTTATAGGAGCCGACCTGTGCCACCTCAATCTGCATAAGACCTTTTGTATTCCCCATGGGGGAGGCGGGCCTGGTGTTGGCCCAATTGCAGTTGCTGAGCACCTTGCCCCCTTTTTACCAGGAAACCCATTGATGCCAACCGGAGGAGAAAAAGCCATCACCGCCATATCTTCTGCACCTTGGGGAAGCGCAAGTATTTTGGCTATTACATATGCTTATATTTCACTAATGGGGGCAAAAGGATTAAAAGCTGCTACCGAAGTGGCCATTTTAAGCGCCAATTATATCAAAGAAAGATTAAAGGATCATTACAAGATATTGTATACCGGGGCTAAGGGGAGGGCAGCCCATGAATTGATCATTGATTTTCGCATGTTCAGAACTGCGGGCGTGGAGGTAGAGGATGTAGCCAAAAGGTTAATGGACTATGGATTTCATGCACCTACGGTTTCATTTCCGGTTCCGGGTACCTTGATGATCGAACCCACCGAAAGCGAAGATAAAGAAGAACTTGATCGGTTCTGTGATGCCTTGATCCAAATTAGAGAGGAGATATCGGAGATTGAACAAGGCATATTTCCCAAAGACAATAACCTGCTCAAAAATGCCCCTCACCCACTTGTAGCCATAATGGCTGATCAATGGGAATTTCCTTATAGCCGGGAGCGAGCAGCCTTTCCTCTTTCCTGTTTAAAAACCAATAAATTTTGGCCGTCTACCGCACGAATCGATAACGCCTACGGCGACCGCAATCTCATGTGCAGTTGTATTCCCATTGAGGAATACGATTCTGAGGAGGTTCTTCCGGTAAGTTGATCACCGGAATGGGTAAAAAAAGATGTTTACTCGGTCTGATCTATAATTGCAACTCCGAAGTTAGAAACCATGTATCTTCCACTTTTATGGCTACGTAGATAAGATCGGTTTCCATTCCATCGTGTATTACCGGTATAATGACCTGTTTTAATTCCAAGGGTACAAATTCGTCGGTCCTATAATCGATCAGGACCAATTCGTCAATCTTGGATTTCTCTAGATCAATATTTTCCTGTTTCAGGTAATTCAACAGATTTCTAAATTCCTCTTCCTCATGAGCCAGGCTAAATCCAAATTCTTGTTTAAAAGCCTCCCTGCCTTCCTCACTTTCTATCCTGGCAGCTTGTGACTCTTCCAATTCCTTGCTCATTACATGGGAATAATAGTCATCGTAATCATTATTTTTGAATGCTTCAATAATTGAGGCGGACATTTCTTCAATGCTAGCATAACCCGAGATCTCCACTTTCTTTTCTTCCATCTTTGGTTCCTCCGGGGCTTTAGTTTCTTGTTTCTTTTCCGAGGAGCAAGCGGCGATGAAAACCAAAACTCCGATGAGCATTAGGTATTTAAAACAAGGTAAATTTTTCATAGTATGTTCTGATTAAAATATCTTGGTTGAAATTGGGTTGAATATATAAATATTTAATCTTAATAAAAAAAGGCTTTGTTACACACAAAGCCTATAATGGTAGCGGTTATTGGTTTTAAACATATATTGGTATTAAACATAAACATGTTTTTCCGCATGGTAAGAAGAACGGACCAAAGGACCGGATTCAACATATCTAAGCCCTCGGCTTAACCCTTCCTCTTTAAAGAGTGCAAACTTATCGGGATGAATGAACTCCGCAACTTCAATATGCATTTTGGTGGGTTGTAAATATTGGCCCAGGGTTAGAATATCCAAACCATGATCTACCAAATCATCCATGGCTTTGTATACTTCATCATCTGTTTCGCCCAATCCTAACATGATTCCCGATTTGGTTTTCTTACCAAATTCTTTGGTGAGTTTAATTTGCTCCAAACTGCGCCCATATTTCGCCTGTGGACGCACTGGACGATATAATCTTTCTACGGTTTCCATGTTATGAGATACCACCTCCTGACTAGCGCTGATCATTCTGTACAGAGCTTCCCAATTCCCTTTGACATCCGGGATTAAGGTTTCAATAGT
>JAPUIM010000361.1 GCA_027297025.1 Bacteroidota bacterium
GAGATGGATGAAATAGATTGGTAGGGAACTAAATTAATAAAATTTCTTACTTCGGGCAATTTATTTTTTTATTCTCTATTGTATCCAATGCAAAAAATGACAAATGAAATTTGAATTAGAGACACATCACCGAAATACTCCAGACGCAGATTTTATTGCTGACTTGAAAAGTGTAGCTATTTGTATACCCAATTCCTTTAATCGGTTTTCCACTACGCCCATTATTTCAGTTGATATGTTATTTCAACATTGGAAATAAACGCCTGATAGTTGCGTCATCGGGCTGACTTCCATACTCACAGATCTCAAAGGCCTCGGCATGTTTTACATTGGCCGCATGTTCCTTGCCGTACCACTTTTCCAGTGATTTTTTAACCTCCGGTGTTATTTTTACCGCCCGCTTTTGAGCCAACCATTTTTTCCGATCCTCTTTATTTTTGGGTACCTGATCCGAATATCCTTCGATCCAGGGAAGCCAGTCATAAAATTGAGATTCATGAGCATCCAGGGCATCCACTTTTTTATTGAAAGACTTGCTAATATCAACCGCAATATCCGGCCGGAAGGGATTGGGCCGCAGAAAATAGTCTTGAAAATATAGAAAAACCGGATTCTTCCTTAGGGGTGGAGTATCGGCTGCTACATTAGGCACCCCCACCATATAAGAGGCGTCCTGGATCAATATTCCGGTATAACGATGATCTGGATGGTAATCATTGGGACGGGGTGCAAATACAACATCAGCGCCCCATTCGCGGATCCTTCGAATAATTTCAAGTCTGACCTCTAAGGTAGGTTCCAGTTCTCCGTCATGATTATCTAAAACCTCATAAGTAACTCCTAAACGGCGACCTGCTTCCGTTGCTTCTGCAACTCGTATTTTAGCCAGGGCTCCACCCCCTTTATTCTGATGCCCGGCATCGCCATTGGTTACCGAAACAAATTTAACCTCATGGCCCATGGAAGCAAAGAGTGCGGCCGTACCCCCTCCTTTGATATCGCAATCATCGGGATGGCCCCCAAACATGATGATCTTTAGGGGTGTAGTTTGAGCCTGTACCAGAAAAAGAGGGGATAACACCAATAAAAGACCTATAAAAATCCGATGCATGCTTTCAGGAATTTTGGTTAAATTATAAAGTTAAAAGTTAGTGGATTAATTCAAACAGTCTCAAACAATTATTTGGTCAATAAGAAATTACTAAGGCTGCTACAAAAAACTTTGAATTTATAATGACGTCAAATACCATCAGCAAATCAATATCTATCCTCATTTTTATGGGATTTTTGAGCTTTTCCACCAAGCCCTTTGAAGAAATGAATACTATAAAAGTTAGAAAAATTGAAGATTTTGAAATAACCGGTAATGAAAATACCAATCATTGGAAAGCTGCCGAATGGATCAAATTAACCCAAAGAAAAAGTGAGGGCGGTAGTTATGGCACCCAGGTGAAGATCCTGTACTCTGATAGGGGAATATATTTTCTGTTTTTCTGCGAGGATTCAAAAATCACCTCTACCATGGAGGAAGACAATTTGGATCTTTGGACTGAAGATGTGGTCGAGATATTTTTATGGACCGATGAGCACTATCCTCTATATTTTGAATATGAGCTCTCACCCATGAATTACGAATTGCCTCTTTTGATCCCTAATATGGAGGGAAAATTTCTGGGTTGGATCCCCTGGCATTATTTTGGAGATCGAAAAGTGATCCATGCCACTGGTGTAGCTGGTGGGGAAAAGAGAAGCGGAGCTTCAATAACTTCCTGGACCGCTGAATTTTTTATTCCCTTTGAGCTATTGTCTCCTTTAAATAATGTTCCGCCTCAAAAGGGCACCCAATGGCGGGCCAACATGTACCGCATGGACTATGACAGCGGGCATTCTACCTGGTCCTGGCAGGAAACTGATAAAACTTTCCATGAATATGAGAAATTTGGGACCTTACTTTTCGATTGACAGATACATTGATCCACTGTTAATGATTACTGACTCACCTTCTCTTCCAGGTCGCTAATATTTATAGCATCTATTTGTTTACTCTTAACCAGATCATTAAATCTGGGTATGTCGGTGTCCTTGATCTGCTTCCATTGATCCAATTGGCCGTCAATTTCCTTAATCACCTCATTTTTGAAGCCCAGGGCCTGTTGGGTAGGTGGAAAGTCACTGGTTCCCATCAATCGATTAAGGTGGGCCAACTTATTATTTAATCGTATGGGAAAATTCAAAGGGTCTTGGCGGCTTTCATTTTTAGTTTGGTACAATTTTTCTTCTACTGCCGTCATTTTCTGGTTGATGCTTTTACTCTCCTCCATCAGGTCTTTCAATTTTTCATCTTTTTTTATTCTTTCTTCCAATTGTTGGAGTTGAGTACGGGCCACACGTATTTCCTTGATAGTTTTATGGGTTTGTGTAAGCTTGTTGCGCACATCCATCAAAAAGTCAAATTGGGCTTTCATGTCTTGGGGGTTGGATGTGGAACGCGGATCGGCCAGTATCTCAAATTCTGTTTCCTGCGAATTGTTATTGACGGTGAGTCTGGCTTTATACTTTCCGGGTAGTGCTTTGGGCCCGTTTATATTAGCCGACCACATGATCAAGCCTTCAAATTCTTCGGCCGGTTCATATCTCATATCCCATACAAACCGGTTCATTCCTTCTTCAGTTTTTAGGGTATCTTTTTTATCACCCATATTGGAAAAACTTCTGATCAGATCACCATTCATTTCCAATATGTCAAGATTTACCTGGTCGGTAGTATCCATGGCGTTTATTAAATAATAATGAAAAAGCACACCGTTATGATGGTTTTCACCCAAATTGCTCTGTTTGAAAAAGGAGGAGGTAGTCCTGACCCGATA
>JAPUIM010000362.1 GCA_027297025.1 Bacteroidota bacterium
CCTGGAAAGCTGATAGGAATATTAGGCGCCAGTGGTGCAGGAAAAACCACTTTACTCAACGTACTTGCCGGTATTTTACAGCCTACCAACGGTAAGATCAAGGTTAATGGTTTTGATATAAACCTGGAAAAAGACCAGATACAGGGAGTGATCGGCTATATCTCGCAAGACGATTTATTGATGGAAGACCTCACCGTTTATCAAAATATGTATTACAACGCCAAGCTTTGTTTTGCTCATCTTGGTCAGGAAGCGTTGGACCAAAGGGTAATGGAAGTATTGCAGAGTCTGGGTTTGGATCAAAGCAAGGATTTAAGAGTAGGTTCTGTACTGGACAAAACCATAAGTGGCGGTCAGCGAAAACGGCTGAACATAGCACTGGAATTGATAAGGGAACCGGCGGTGTTATTTGTGGATGAACCTACTTCCGGTTTATCCTCTCGAGATTCTGAAAATGTGATAGACTTGCTGAAGGAGCTTTCACTCAAAGGGAAACTGATCTTCACGGTTATCCATCAACCCTCATCGGATATATATAAGATGTTCGACAAGGTATACTTTCTGGATGTGGGCGGTTATCCAATTTTTTATGGGAATCCGGTAGAGGCGGTGACCTATTTTAAGAAGGAAACCAACCAGGTAGATAGTGAAAGAGGACAATGCCCTAGCTGTGGCAACGTGAATTCCGAACAAATTCTCAATATCATCGAGGCCAATGTGGTCGATGAATATGGCCAGTTTACCAACAAAAGAAAGATTAATCCCGAGCAATGGTATGAAAGGTTTTCCCAGTATTTCAAACTGGACCACCTGGAAGATGTAAAAGAACCTCCATCGCAAACCTTGGTGTTGGCCTCCAAGTTCAAACAATTATTGGTTTTTATTACTCGTGACTTTCTTTCCAAGATCAGCAATAAACAATACCTGCTCATTAATTTTCTGGAGGCTCCACTTTTGGCCTTCATTCTGGCTTTCATTGTTCGATATAAAAGCTCCCCTGACCATAGTGAATATATTTTCCGGTTCAATGAAAATATACCGGTGTATATTATGATAAGTATTATCGTCGCCCTGTTTATGGGATTGACCGTAAGTGCCGAAGAAATTATTCGCGACCGCAAGATCAGGAAACGCGAATCTTTTCTCAATTTGAGTTGGAACAGCTACCTCATGTCCAAAGTGGTGCTGCTATTTACGCTATCGGCCATCCAAACACTCACCTTTGTAGTGGTAGGAAATCTGATCCTGGAAATCAAAGAGATGACCCTTAGCTATTGGCTGGTGTTGTTTTCAGTTTCCTGCATGGCCAATATGCTGGGGTTGAATATTTCCTCCCCCTTTAATTCTGCCGTCACCGTCTATATCTTGATACCACTGATAATCATTCCTCAAATGGTGCTCAGTGGATTGCTGTTTAGCTTTGACAAAATCAACGAAGTTATCAGTTCTAAGGACAAGGTACCCCTTGTAGCTGATTTTATGGCTTCCAGATGGGCTTATGAGGCCATTTCAGTAAACCAATTTATTAATAACTCCTATCAATCTTATTTCTATCCATTTGAAAAGGAGGAACGCCAATCTGATTTTAATACGGCCTATTTGATTCCCAGACTCAAAGATAAATTAAAGTATGCCACCAAAAATTTAAACAACCCTGATGAGGTGGTAACAAAAAATGTGCGACGGGATTTGAAAATTCTTCACAGAGGAATCAGGAAATTGGCGATTCAGGATGGTTTGGAAAATATTGATCTAAGAAATGATATTACTGCGGAAAAAATGAGCCCAGAATTGGAAGAACAATTATTTGCCTATTTAAATAAGGCTGATGATTATTATAAGGACAAGTTTAACCGAGCCGTAGTTGGTAAAGAAAAGGTCATTCAGATATTGGAATCTTCCGAAGATTTTGATTATGACCTCAATGCATATAAAAATCTATACTTTAACGAAAGTCTGTCGGATCTGGTGAGAAACATCAGTGTAAAGGATCGTATCATTGAATTTAGAGGAAATTTAATCCAACAAATTGACCCCATTTTTCATGATCCGACACCAAATGGTCCTCTCAACTACCGCACTCACTTTTTTGCCCCCATCAAACATTTTTTATTCAAAACCTGGGACACCTATACCTTTAATGTACTGGTCATTTGGTTTATGACCTTATTGCTATATATTACCTTATATTACGACTTGTTACGAAAGTTTTTGCAGCTGCTTGAAAAAGCCAGGTGGCGAAATTAATGCAATTCGCTTTCGAATATGACATAGGTAATTAATTGATATACTTACTTTTCATATCCTGAACAAAACTGCTAATATTTGTAATGGAGTGTGTAATTTTTATATTTGTTATATTAATGTCATGGTTATGAGAAGCTTGTTTCCAGTACTACTTTTCTTGGTGTTCATAGCTTGTGATTCCAAAAAACCGGACCAACAGGCCATAATTGATAAGGTACAAAATGAAGTCATGGAAGAGGACCTTCCTGAGATTCACGACGATGTAATCAATGATATAATCCAACAAATCCCTTCTCCCCTGGAAATCTCAGTGCTGCTCAAAGAAGTAGGTTCGAAGTATGATAACGATCTACTCAACCCGTCGGAAAATATTAGCAAATACAACAGCAATTTCAAAAAAGCTTTAAATCTTGGTGTTTATGGTACGGATCTTGGCTATACCAATATCTATGAGCACAACCAGGATGCGCTATTTTACCTTGATGCAATTAAGACTTTGGCGGAAGACCTCAGCATTGGTCAATTTTTTGATTTTGGAATCATCAAAAGATTGGCAGCCAACAGTAGAAATGTAGATTCCTTATTACTTATTTCAACCAGAAACTTCAATCAAATCAACGATTATTTACAGGAACAAAGAAGATCAAACCTTAGCGTATTGTTCCTAACCGGGGGATGGTTGGAGGCGCTACATATCAGTTGCCAGGTCTATGCCGGTAATCCAGGTAATGTGGAACTTCAGGAGCGAATAGGTGAGCAAAAAATAATATTGGAAAACATTTTACTTTTACTTTCATTCTATGGCAAGGACGATCCAAATGTGAAATTGTTGATTGGAGAATTAAAAGAATTAAAGAAGGTGTTTGATCTAATAGAAATCACTTATACATATAAGGAATCGACTTACGATGTAGTAGATGGAGTTTTGATGATACATGATAACAGCACAAGTTCTATCAATATCACTGATGAGCAATTAATTGATATAACAGGTATCACTGGTTCCATAAGAAACGGTATCATTAGCTAATTTATTTTTACAACTTATGAAACACATATCCATAATAATCTTATTATTTTTTAGCTTGGGGTTTGTAGGTAGAGGACTTTCTCAATGTGATTCAAATCAAATTTCTGAAGCAAGCATCAAAGAGATCCCTAATGACTACACATTCCTTAAGACTTTTAAGATTGATGGACAGGGAGGTTCCAGAGAAAAAGTTGAATATTCCTACGTTTTTAGTAAGAATACCAATTATTCCATCAATATCAGCGCATTAGGTGCAGAGGGATCAAACACTGATGGAATCATTGTTAGTATGTACGACGCAAAACGCCACCAGGTAGCTACTAATTTTGTGGATGGAAATATTTATTCGGGATTTCAATATCCATGCAGCGCTACCGGTATTTATTACATCACTTTTACTTTTCAGAATTCTACCAATTATTGTGGGGGCTGTGCCCTGGGATTCAAACGGTAAAAAATCCTGAATTAAAGCAGGTAAACACCTGTTTTTTTTATGTACAGTCATTTCCTGGATTTTTCATATAAAGCTCGCTATTTCAAACTGGGAGAGATAAATCAACAAACCCAATGGGTATGGTTTGTGTGTCATGGTTATGGACAACTGGCAGAATATTTCCTTAAAAAATTTAAAGTATTGGATAATGGCAGACATTGCATAATTGCTCCGGAAGGTCTTTCGCGGTTTTATATGAATGGATTCCAAGGAAGGGTGGGAGCCACCTGGATGACCAAAGAAGATCGATTGGTAGATATATTAAATTATGTTAATTTTTTGAATTCATTGTATGAAAGTGAACTGGGAGAATTTGAAAATCCTGGTTTTAAGATCTCCCTTTTGGGATTTTCCCAAGGTACGGCTACCATCTGCCGATGGGCACTGGCTAAAAGTATTACTTTCCATCGGCTAATCTTATGGGCTGGATTATTCCCTCCTGACCTTAATTTTGACTTGGGTAAAACTAAATTCACCGATAAGGAAGTCTGGTTAATTTATGGCGACCAAGACCAATTTTTGACTTCTGAAAGGTTATTAACTCAAAAGAAAATGGCTCTGAAACTGGCGGTGGAACCTCAACAATTTGTATTTAGTGGTGGTCATGAAATAGATGAAAATACTCTCAAAAAATTTCTTTAATCCCTTTTGTCATTTTTGTGCAAATCCGGTAATTACTACCGTTTCAATAACGGTTATTGCACTACCAAAAGCAAGGTGATTGTATTCACCGCCAAGCGGTCAATACTGGAAGTGAATCGGTTTTCGTCCTCGGTTAGAACATTAATCAAACCCCGGGAAAATCGTATTTCAGGAGAAAACTTAAATAAGGGGTAGTATATATCCAGACCAAAACCAAATTCAATAAACAGATTGGAATTTTTGCTCCTCAGTTTGTCCACCTCCTCATCGTCTTTCCGTCCGGAGGCTTCCAAAGTTGCTTTTACTCCTCCTACTAAAAACATCCGCAGATTTTTTCTCCTTTCTGATTTGTATTTTAATAATAGGGGTATCTCCACATTTGTGGAAGAAACCGCCTGCTCTATAGTTTCACTGTTAACAAAATTATAATCCACCTTCAACTCGTAAAATCCCACCGTTGGTGTAACCCGAAAATCGAAATATTTTCCTAAACGAAGATTTCCTACAAATCCCAGTGAGAATCCAGCAGAGTTTTTGGGCATAATGGAGTGCAGGTTCAAGGAATCCAGAAAAGTTTCGGAGTAATTGAGCTTATAGATGGAAGAGTGGAGGGCAACCAAAAACCCATAGTGAATGGGGCGTTCATCATAAGCTGGCAAATGCACCTCTTCGTTGGCCTGTCCCCAGGAATCCATGGCGATGTTGGTAAGGACCAAAAATATCACTAATAGCCTCAAAATATTCCTTATCCTACTACTCCGCATGGTGTTAAAAAGGCCATAATAACCAAAAATTGACATAAAAACAAAGACGAGACTAGACCGAGCCCAATGCTTTACTGCCCCGATATATTGAACTGATTCCAAAGGTCAATGGTACCGCCTGGGTATTGATAAATCCGATATTGTTTAATATCCGCAAAAATTCCTCCCCCTGGGGAAAAGCCATCACCGACTCGGGTAAATATGTATAGGCTGATCCATCATTGGAGATAGTTTTCCCAATGCGGGGCAAAATAGTATTAAAATAGAATGAAAAGATCTGTTTGAATGGAAATAAACGGGGTTGGGAAAACTCAATAATAACAACATTACCTCCTGGTTTTAATACCCGAAACATATCCGCCAGTCCCTTTTCCAGATGCTCAAAATTCCTTACTCCAAAAGCAACGATCACTGCATCAAATTTATTATCCTGGAATTGCAGCTTTTCCGAATCTCCCAGCTGCAGTTCAATCTTCTCCTCCAATTTCAATCTCCGGAGTTTCTTGCGCCCGAATTCCAACATTCCCGAAGAAATGTCCACTCCAATTACTTTATCGGGATTAAGGGCCAGGGCTTCAATTGCAAAATCTCCGGTGCCAGTAGCTACATCCAAAATCAATTTCGTTTGTTGGTGCTGCAGCAATTTTATGGCTTTTTTGCGCCAAAGTATATCAATTCCAAGACTTAATAAATGATTGAGCAGATCATATCGAGGGCTGATGTTATCAAACATTTGAGCCACCTGTTGTTTTTTACTACCTCTTGAATCTCGATAAGGGACGACGGTCATATGTTCATGATTTTAAGCGATGTAATAATAACATCTTTAGAAAGACCCTGGTATTTAGAGCATTAATTATTTTCAAGGAAGTGATCGGTGTCAGAAAAATTTAATCGGACTTCAGCATTTTAAATTCGACACGGCGGTTAAGTTCTCTTCCTTCTCTCTCATCATCATTGGTAGCCAATGGCCTTTCTGCTCCATAACCTGCCGGCGTTAGTCTGCTGGTATCCAGGCCTTTACCTTTGAAATATTCAATTACCGCCTTGGCCCTTCTTTGAGATAGGGTTAGGTTATATTGTTTGGTACCCACACTATCAGTATGACCTACCACTTCCATTGCTAATCCAGGGTTTTTAGTCAACAATTCCTCCAGCTTGTTTAACTCCGTATAAGCCTCATCTTTAATCACGATCTTATCAAAATCAAAGTAAATGTTTCGTACACCCGACTTCCTAACCACCTGCAACCGGTTGAGGCGAATGGTGCGGGAAACCTCTTTGACATCACTTCCCCCCTTGGGAACAGAAAAATTCAACGTTTTTGACTGGTAACCCGGTTTTTCTACCCTCAATTGGTATTCGGCTCCCTTTCCCGGTGACAGCTGAACCGTAAATACCCCTTTATCATCCCTGTTAAAATTCAGGTTTGTTTGGTCTTGGTTAGATAGGATGCTCAACCTGGCATCTAAAGGAATTTTAGAACCCGACTCTTCTACCTTTACTACCATTATCACTGATTGCAGGTCCAAAGGAACACTTTCGATAACAAGACCCGGCAAATCGGGTTGTTCGCTCTCCAACTGTTTGCTCTGGGCCAATTGATAATCCAAATCGGGAATAGAGACCATAAAGATGTCATCGTAACCCAAACCGTCTTCCCGCACTGAGGCGTAATAGCCCCGTTCTCCATCTTTGGTAGCTACGAAAAAAATGTCATTATCGGGTGTATTGATGGGGTATCCCAGATTGACGGGTATACTCCATTCTTCAGTAGCTGGATCGAACTCCGTTCGGAAAATGTCAAACCCTCCCATTCCTTTACTTCCCTTGCTGCTAAAGTACAATGTGGTATTGTCGTAATCAATGAATGGTCCATCCTCGTCATACTGGGTGTTGATGATGGCTCCCATATTTTTAGCATAAC
>JAPUIM010000363.1 GCA_027297025.1 Bacteroidota bacterium
TGCACGGATCATTGATGAAGATAGAGCAGCCTCCAGTTTCGGATCTCAGCCGCAACGTCTGGGAACATTTAGTACCGGATTATCACAGGTAATTTACTCAGAGCAACTAAATTCCGCAGTGGAGATCCAGCGTAGTTCACAGCGAGCGACTATCGCAGAAAAAGATATTACTGAAATGGATGTGATTTTGGCTGCTTCGGAAGCCTATCTCAATTTACTGGGTATTAAAACTGTTGAGCGGATCCAGAAGGAAAACCTGCTGCTCACCCGCAAAAACCTGGAGTTAGCCCGGGTAAGACAGGCGGTTGGATATTCCGGTCCTTCCGATCTTTATCGGTGGGAAACCCAAATTGCCGGTGACAAAATAAATCTAAATAATGCCCAAGCTGCTAGAAAAAATGCTGAGATCAACTTAAACCAAATTCTAAACCGTCCACTCAATGAGCTCTTTCGAACGGTAGAAGTAGACCTTGGCGATGCTAATTTGATTAGCAACGATCCCAGGTTGGATCAACATGTCAATAATCCTGCATCAATGGCTAAATTTACTGATTTCATGACAGAAGAAGGCATTCGCAATCTTCCGGAACTGCAACAGTTGGATGCCCTAATAGTTGCCCAAAGACGTCAAATGCTATTCACTAAGAGAAATTTTTACCAGCCTACCGTTGGTTTGGATGCAGGCTTCGATTATTTGTTTTATCGAGGAGGATCAGGTACCGATCCTTTAGACCTATCGGGAATCGGTGCACCCCCTATTAGTTCACCTGATGATGTCCTGTGGAGCATTGGGGTGGGAGCCTCATTACCAATTTTCACTGGTGGAAAACGTTCCGCACAACATCAAAGGGCCAGAATTGAGTTGGCTACCCTGGAAGCAGAACGAAGTAATTTGGTGAATGTACTGGAACAACGGATCCGTTCCAATATGGAATTTGTGGGAGCATCCTATGCCAATATTGAACTCAGCCAGAATGCTCAAACCGCCTCTGAAAAAAATCTGAATTTGGTGCAGGATTCCTACTCCAAGGGAGTTGTTTCCATTATTCAGTTGATCGATGCGCAAAATGCAGCTATTGCCTCCAGCCAGGGTGCAGCCAATGCCGGTTATGTTTTTATAATTGATCTGATCAATGTGGAGCGGGCTATAGGCAATTTTTACACTATCTCTACTACTCAGGAAAGGGACCAATATTTTCAAAGACTTGAGGAATTTGTTCAATCGCAGGAATAAAAAAATAGACCAATGAAAACATATCAGATAATAGTTTGTGTATACTTTGGATTGCTGATGAGCTCTAGTTGTGCCAAAAAAGAAGAACAAAAGGAGGTACTTCGTCCGGTCCGATACCAGGAAGTACTAGCTGAGGGAGGACAACGGATCAGGATATTTACTGGTGTCGCGCAGGCGGGAATTGAAACCAATCTAAGTTTTAAAGTGAGGGGCACCATCCAGATGGTTAATGTGAAGATAGGTCAAAAGGTGAAGGCAGGGAATCGAATCGCCTTCATCGATCCTTCAGATTATGTATTACAGTATGAAGATGCAGACGCTGCAGTAAAAAAGGCCAATGCCCAGGAAAGAAATGCCAAATCCAATTTTGAACGAGTGGCGCTTCTCTACGAAAATCAAAATACTTCACTCAGTGAATTTGAATCTGCACGTACCCAATTCGAATCGGCTAAAGCCAACGAAAAGTCAGCTAAGAAAAGAAGGAAGCTGGCCAAGGCGCAGTTGGGTTATTGTAAGTTATTCGCTCCGGTAGATGGCGTGATCGCTGAAGTTAGTATTGAAGAAAATGAAAATGTATCGGTGGGGCAGACGGTAGTATTGTTAAACTCCGGATCTAATATAGAGGTAAGAGTTTCTTTGCCAGGTGTTTATATATCGAAAGTGAAAGTAGGAGATGAAGTGAATATCACCTTTTCGTCATTTAAGGACCAAATCTATCAAGGCATTGTTACGGAGGTGGCTTTTACTACAGGAAGGGCTGAGACCACCTATCCGGTATCTATTAAAATTAAAAACCCTGACGACCGCATTCGACCCGGCATGGCGGTAGATGTGGGATTTACTTTTATCTATGAGGGTAACACAAACAAAATGATCGTCTCCGCCTTTTCGGTGGGAGAGGATCCGCATGGGCGCTATGTATTCACGGTAAAACTGGCCACTAATGAAGTAGGGATAGGATTGATTGAAAGGAAAGAAGTGACTACCGGTGAACTCACCAATGAAGGAATTGAAATAACTTCCGGACTTAAGGAGGGTGATCTGGTGGTAACAGCCGGGGTAAGCAAGATTACTGATGGGATGAGGGTGAAATTACTTCAATGAACTGGATACTGGATACTGGATGCTAGATGCTGGATGCTAGATGCTGGATATTGGATACTTGATACTGAATGAAACTCCTTAAAATTGAATTATGAGCTATAAGAATCTGGAAATATGGAAACTGTCCAAAGAGGTCAGCATCGAGGTTCATAAAATCTCATTGGGGCTTCCTCAATTTGAGTTGTATGAAACTGGAAGCCAGATAAGAAGGTCTTCAAAATCTATTAGATCCAATATTGTGGAAGGATATGGACGTCGGCGGTACAAAAAGGAGTTTCTCCGATTTCTGGTTTTTGCGTTATCCTCATGTGATGAAACTAGGGATCATTTGGAAACCTTGTATGAAACTGGTTCACTAAAAGATGAACAGGTGTACATCAGTTTAATCAACAAACTTGATACACTTGGCAAGAAAACCCAAAAATTCCTACAAGCGGTAAAAGCTAACCATAAAGAGGATATGGGTACAGCGGAGGATCCCATTGTCAATTACCAGCATCCAGCATCTAGCATCTAATATCCATGAAAATCACCGCTTTTGCCATTAATAAAAACCGCATCACTTTCACTTTGATGTTTGTGTTGTTAATGGCTGGCATTACTACTTATACCAACATGCCCCGCAATGAGGATCCGGGCTTTATTATCAGGGTAGCCAGTATAGTGACTCTATTTCCCGGTGCCAGTCCTGATCGTATGGAGTTGTTGATCAGCGACCCTATTGAGAAGGTGATACAAGAGATTCCCGAACTTGATTTTGTCACCAGTAGCAACAAAACCGGTATCTCTACTATTTTCGTCAACATCAAGGAAAGTGAGAAGAACATGCGGCCTATTTGGGACAATGTGCGTCGTAAAGTAGATAAAGTAAGGGCTGAACTGCCAGATGGCATTATTGGACCTACAGTAAACGATGAGTACGGAGATGTATTTGGAATTATTGTGGGCATGACGGCTGAGGGATATACCTATGCGGAAGCCAAGGATATAGCAGATGATGTACGCGATGAACTACTAGATATCCCGGATGCTGCAAAAGTGGAAATATCAGGAGCACAAAAGGAGCGCATCTTTGTAGAATATGACAATGCCAGACTAAATGAATTAGGGCTCACTTCTTTTATGCTAAAAACCATTTTGGATTCAAGGAATATTATAATTCCCGGTGGAAATATTCGGGTAGGCAATGAGAGACTGGCCCTTGAACCTTCCGGGAATTTTGAATCACTGGAAGAGCTGAAGCGGACCATTGTGAATATTCCCGGTAAACAGGATGTAGTATACCTCGAAGATATTGCCCAAATCTACAGAGGTTATGTTGATCCTGTGGAGTTAAAAACCAAAATAAACGGCATTCCGGGCTTGGCGATCTCCATATCTCTTAGGGAAGGCGGTAATATTCTGAATTTGGGAAAAGAGGTTGAACAAAAAATGGCAACCTTCAACCAAATTTATCCCATAGGGGTAGAATTCGAGATGATAGCCTATCAGCATATTATTGTGGAAAATAAAGTCAATGATTTCATTTCCAATTTGTTGCAGGCTATTGCCGTAGTTTTGGCAGTAATGCTTCTTTTTATGGGGTTCCGTACCGGTTTGGTAGTGGCCAGTTTAATTCCAATGACCCTGATCACCAGTATTTTCGTGATGGACATCTTCGGTATAGGACTGGATCAGATCTCGCTGGCCGCGCTGATCATCGCATTGGGCATGTTGGTGGACAACGCCATTGTCATGTCTGAATCCATTATGGTGAGAATGGAGCATGGGGAAAACGCCTTCGATGCTGCCATGGCCTCCACCAAGGAGCTCATGATTCCCTTACTAACCTCTTCTTTAACAACTTCTGCAGCATTTTTACCTATTTTCCTGGCAAAGTCCACAGTGGGAGAATATACCGCCAGTTTGTTCAAAGTAGTGACCATCGCCTTGTTAATTTCCTGGGTATTCTCGTTGACCATGATTCCTATGCTTTGTGTAAAGTACCTGCGTATCAAACCCAAAATGAAAGAGTCGAAACCGGGAAAGTTTTTTAATATTTATCAATCGTTTCTTATGTTCTCCCTTAAAAAGCCTGCTATCTTCCTTGGTGGACTGATTCTGGTTTTCATTTTCTCCATGTACCTTTTTCGATTTGTTCCTGGTAAATTCTTCCCGGACAAAGACCGCAATATGGTGACTGTGCAAATAGAATTTCCCATAGGAACGGCCATCGAGAAAACTGAAGAGGTTATGATCGAATTAGAACGTTTTATCAAAGACAGTTTACAGTTTACCGAAGAAAGGCCTGACGGTGTGATCAACTGGGCGTCATGGATCGGTTCCAGCGCTCCCAAATATACTTTGTCCTATAATCCGCTTCCTCCCAGCTCTGAGAATTCTTATATTCTGCTTAACACCACCGACTGGAAGCTCAACATTCAAATGGCCAACCGCATCGAAATGTTTTGTAACCTGCGCTACCCCGATATGAGTGTGGTGGCGTCATCCTTATTGAACGGACCCCCGGTCACCGATCCCATTGAAATAAGAATAAGCGGTAAGGAAACTGACAAACTATTTGAGTTAGTAGGTGTTGTAAAAAGCCAGGTCAGCGAAATAGAGGGCACCAAAAATACCAAGGATGATTGGGGAATACGCACCAAAAAGATATATGTGGATATTAATCAATCAAGGGCCAAATTAGCCGGGGTCACAAGTCAGGATATTGCCATTTCATTGCAGACGGTACTCAGTGGTTTTCAGACGGGTGATTTTAGAGAAGACGAGAAAATAATCCCCATCACCATGAGAAATGTAGCCGCAGACCGGGATGATTTGGGCAAATTGGAGAGTCTTGGTATATTTTCCCAGCAGACCGGTCGTTCAGTGCCCCTTAGTCAAGTCGCGGATATCCAGGTGGAGTGGCAACCTGCCATCATTAAAAGAAGAGACCGCTATCAAACGGTAACCATCCAATCCCAAGTGAAAGATGGGGTCTCTGCCATTGATTTGATAAAATCTGAGTTAATGCCCATCATGGAAGAGACTAGCCAGAATTGGCCGGTAGGTTATAAATACGAATTTGGGGGAGAAATCGAATCATCAGAAAAGGGAAACAAGTCCATTGGAGCACAATTGCCGATAGGGGGTTTGATCATATTATTGCTTTTAATAGCTCAATTCAACAGTTTCC
The DNA here is from genome assembly GCA_027297025.1 of Bacteroidota bacterium. Lineage (GTDB taxonomy): Bacteria > Bacteroidota > Bacteroidia > Cytophagales > Cyclobacteriaceae > JAPUIM01. Next base: position 5,514 of record JAPUIM010000363.1, read on the forward strand.
GCAAAACTTTCATCATTCTGATCACTATCCCTCTGGGTCTGATAGGAGTGGTGGTGGGATTATTGGTACTGGACTCCTATATGGGATTCATTACCTTTTTGGGAGTGATTTCACTGGCTGGAATTGTGATTAACAACGGCATTGTGCTGATCGATCGGATACAAATCGAGTTGGATGAAAATAAAATGAAACCGCAGGATGCGATCATTGAAGCGACCAAACAACGATTTAGGCCCATTCTTTTAACCACTGCTACCACCTTCATGGGATTGATCCCCCTTTATCTGGGAGGAGGCCCTATGTTTGAGCCCATGGCCATCGCCATTATCTTCGGTTTGATCTTCGCCACAGTGCTGACCTTGGTATTCGTTCCGGTGATGTACCGGTTATTGTACCGGGTCAGTTTCAA
>JAPUIM010000364.1 GCA_027297025.1 Bacteroidota bacterium
ACTTCCGATCAATCGGTGGCAATACCCTGGACAATGGTAAGGTTAAGTATGCTCCCTTTACCAAGCACTCTTTTGAGCTTAAGAAAAACACCTCATTCTATCTATTTACCGATGGATATCCCGACCAATTCGGTGGGGCCGATAATCGAAAATTTAATACCAACCGGTTTAAAACCTTGTTGGTAAACATCCAGAAAATGGGAATGAAACAACAAAAAGAGTTTTTGCACGAAACTATTCAGGAGTGGAAAGGCAATCTGGCACAGCTGGATGATATACTGATTATTGGAGTGAAGATTTGACCGGTTTTAATACAAAAAGCAACTCTACCAGACTTTTCATTTCCAAACCCTTGGCTTCTATTAATTCATCGTCTTCCTCATAGGTCCAAATCACTTTTACCTCGTACCCATTTTTTGATAGTTGTTGGAGTTTTTGAAATACGGATAACAATTGTTTGATAGAACTTGAATTAAAATACTCCAACTCAATATTGAAAATTGTTGTAGGATTAGGGTCTTTTAGATAATTATTTAGCCAGTTGAGAATGGGCCGATAAAATTTTGAGGCATCTTCGGGCATGGACCTGCCACTAATGGAAAAGATACCTTTGTCTTTGTCCAATATTACTTGTGGGGTATCGTGGGTGCTATTTTTTTCTAGTTTCAAAATTTCAACAATTTTAAACGATGACTCGTAATGAAAAGAAACTGGAAAACTCGTCAAAAGCTTTAAAGTCAAACTCTAATTTTTCATTACTATAGCGGGCAATATCCAACAATCCTAATCCTGCCCCTCCTTTACTTCTACTGGTACTTTGAAGCAGGTTTATTTTGTATTGCTCGGCAAGCCCTTTGTCATCCAGGTTATTAATAAATTCTAATTGGTTTCTTAAAGCTTCAACCGCGTCATTTTCAATAACATTCCCGGTATGAATTAACAATCGTCCCTGCTGTATGCTCATAAGGAATATCCCAATGGGCAACCCTGAAAATGTTTTGGCATGTTTGCTAATATTTTGTAGTAACTCTATTAGTATATAAAAGATCTTTTTTCCCAATGACCTATCATCGGTAATATTTTGAAGATTCAATTCGGCCATTTCCAATAGTGGAATAATGCTACAATGAGAATAATCTCCTTTGTGGGTAACTAATATGTTAAAGGCATCCATTAAAGCATATATTTCCTGGGTTTCTTTCAAAGAAATATATTCAACGGTAGCTTCCTCTGACGCTTCTTGGTTTTCAACCGCCGTTAAATTCAATTGTATAAAAATCAGGGACAAATAATAGTTGACCGTCTGGAAATCGTATTCGAATCTGTTGTTAGATTTTCTTGCCATCTCTAGCAATCCCAGTCCTGCCCCTCCCTTATCATCTATGGTGTCTTCTGCCAATATTTTTCTATATACCTCTTTTAATTGTGCTGATGAGAATGAATTGATGTTTTCAAGGATGGAAACCAACCTATCCAGTTTTGAGCTATTTATCAAGTTGGCGGAGGCAATAGTGTAAATATTTTGCCTGCTTCTCACCAGGAACATAGGGGGTTTGTTATTGGTTACATTGATTATTTCAGGTTCATCACGGTGTTTTACCACATTCTGATAACATTCTGTGATAATAGAACTAAGTTTGCGGTTGACAGTATCCAATTGTAGACGTTCGGTATCTCTTTGGCTTAATCGAACAATCCGATGAGTTAATTCATCATTAAAATCCCCCTGGTATAAAAAACTAAGGTTGTCTTGTTCAAATTTGCGAAAAAACTGGTATGAAACTTCTGCATCCATAGAAGGCAACTTCTTTTAATTTCGAAAAATTACTTTGAACGATTACTTATGAGAATTGTAAAATTCTAGGATTGGAATGTGCTTAAAATTTCAATGGGTATTTAAAAACATTACCAGTCGATTGTTCAAGTATTACTTAAATGAATACCGATAATGATATTTAAAGTAACCCTTATTTTCAAAAAAAATGCGGTAAGTGCAATCTTGGAAATATCATAAATCTATTAAGTGCAAATCAATCTGAAAATAGTCTAATCTATATAGATGATTTGCCCATCATAAGCACATTCAAGCTCTACTTCCTCAATCCTTTCAAGCATCTCTTTCCCCAAATGATTCAAAATTATTCTTTTGCAATTGAAGCCCTTCAGATGTTTCATTATTTGGTGGTAATTGAGATGGAAGGGAAATTCTGTATCATAAAAATTACATTCACAAATAAATAAATCTGCATTATCGGCAATGGGAAAGATCTGATCGGTCCATCCGGTGTCACCGGAGAAGGCCAGAATCTTTCCATTGAGGGTTATCTTAAAACCATGGGGATTTGATTCGGGGGCATGGATCACCTGAAAGGCTTCAATGCTTAAGTCAGCCAATGCCAACACTTCACCCTCTTTGTACTCCATGAAATGGGTCTGATAATTAAAATCATCCAAATTAGTGCCGGGGTAAAATATTTCAAGTGCGGTCAACACCCTATCCTTAACTCCGGTAGGACCAACAATG
>JAPUIM010000365.1 GCA_027297025.1 Bacteroidota bacterium
TATTATTCTGGTTGATCTACTATATCACTTTTGGTTTTATTTGGGCCGAAGGAGGTGATTATTGGCAGTCCTATTATCTGGAATTTATCCTGTTGCCCATCAGGATATTGGCGGTTTATTTTACCATTTTCCTGCTTATTCCCCAGTATCTTCAACATCGAAAAATCATTCACTTTGCCACAGGCTATTTGGGACTGATATTGATATGTGCGGTTCTCCAACGACTCTTTATTTTCTTTTTTTACGAAGGAATTGCTGTTGATCAAAACCAACTCTGGGATCTCACCGGAATCTTGCGGGCTATTATTCTTATCAATTCTACCGTTCTGTTTGTTTCTGCTATCAAAATAACCCAGCTGTGGTGGTTGGAAGGGGATAAGAATAATCATTTGCAAACCATTATAAAATCAATCCATTCAACTGATCGAAAGGATGAGATTATTGAGATCAAGGCGGAAAAAAGAATAAACAGAATACCTGCTGATGAACTATTATTTGTAGAAGGATTGGGAAACTACGTGATCTACCATACCCAGGACAAAAAGTTAATCAGCTACACTAGCTTGAAGCAAGCCCTGGAAGAATTGCCCGAATACTTTATACGCATTCATAAATCTTACCTGGTCAATATGAACCACGTCACCTCCTATGATCATGAGGATATTGAGGTTGGAGGTAATTTATTACCGCTTGGCAGGGCATTCAGAAATGGGCTTTCACTTCATTCTAAAGAGCAAAAAGCGATATAGCAATGTTTATCAAGATTAAGACTATCTTGATGGTGGAGCTGGTGCATATATTATATGCTCGCTTCAATAATCTTGACCTCTTCCTGGGAGTACACTCCAGACTCTTTTAACCACATTTTTATGAACGACTTCACATCCGGATGAAATCCATTAAGCGCCATCAGATTTTGTAGGACGATGGCTTTATCTTGTCTCATTTCACGGCTTAAGCCTAAAAATCTGGGGATATTACTTTGCACTGCAAACCGCAAAAATCTGATTTCAGGATTGTTAGATTCCTGGTCTACAGCCGATTCTAAAGTGTTTACTGATTTTCTTAAATGTTTTATTTGGGCAAATGGATTGCTGGTCAATACAGCTAATAGCGCCTGTGTGGCGCCGATGTAAGCTTGAATAGTGGGAGAGCCCGAATCCAACGCTTCCAATTCTTCCAATAAATAAGGGGCGACCGCTGGATTTAATACCGCTCTAAAATAACTTAACCTGATATCATCCAAGGTAAAAACCTTTATAGTATTGGAATACCCTGGAATTGACATCATAAAAAGTAGAGCGATAATGACTACATCTGAATAAACTTTTTGGTAAAGTATTTTGATCATTACTGTATGGTAGGATTATCTAATAAATCGAATAGCGAAATTTGTCACCTCGCCCGCTCCAGCTTCAAGCCCCTGAATCCCTCTGGAAGCTACAAAGTTGCCATAACTCAGCTCCAAGCCTATGTGTTTAGTGATCTGATACTTTATGCCTCCTCCCAATTGTACATACCATTGCAACAATCCAAATTTTCCATTGGGATCCTCCTCAGGCACAGCGGTCCTTCCATATCTGGGTGAATATTGGCCCATTACAAATAGGTTGATCTTACCGTTAGGGAAGTAACTGACAAAAGCTGTGGAAGGTAGATCTACAAAATTGGGGGTAAAAAATACTTCCTCCTTATTTCTACGGATATAATACTTGGTATCAAATTCATAAAACAACCGGAACCGGTTGCTTAATTTAAAATCGTAAAAAAATTGAGTATTCCACAAGTAACGGTTGAGCGCCAAAAATACAGAACGGTTAGCTAGGGCTTCAGGGTCGTTGGCCACAGGAAACAAGAAACTACTTTGAATGGAATAAAATGAGTATTTTTTGATGGGTTGGAATTTTACCCTTGGGCCGATAGAGGTGACCGCCACATCCCGGGCCGTTACATCCGAACCAAATAATTGAAAATGGGAGCTGCTTTGGCTGCTCCCCACTGACCCGGCACTCAAAATAAGATCGGCTCCCACGTTTATTCTGGCATTATCGGCTATTCCATAAGTAAACTGTAACATGGTGGTTAAAATACTGGATCTGATGCCGGTGCTGACCTCGTTTCCGGTGGCATCCCTGAATCCCGTTTGCGAATACAGATTGGAAAAGAGGTTAACCTCGTATTGCCTTTTGGCCAAGAGTTTGGAAGGAGTAAATATTAGTAGATTAGAACTTCCCTGATCCGGTAGATCTTCAATCTTCAGTTCTCCTTTTAATTTGATGAATTCGTTAAGTTCCCAATCGTACTGGTAAATGGTCAGCTTGAAATCAGCACCCAATTTTTCTTTCCGATATTGATTTATATACCCCTTCAGAGACTTCCCCCCGGAAGTAAAATCACTTGTATACCACTCAAAGATCTGCGATATACCAACCACTTTTTCATCGGCATCTACCCGGATGAACTCAGGGTCATTCAAGGCCAAATGAGTCCTCTCATCCAAAAGATCATTTAGGCCCTGAGGTTTATATGCATACTCGGCCAGTTTAGGACAACCATTGGCAGCACAAACCAAAACGAAATGCAATCTGGGATCTCCGGTTTGCTTAATCAGGATTTCTTTTTCAATCTGATTTAGACTAACATTTTATCCCGCAAGTTGATAATTTCTGCTATCAAAAAACCCGGAAACCTTCAAAGGGGAATGAATGGGGTAATTTTCGATAACCCCCTTAATCACAAACAGATTATAGGCATTTATCAGTAAAGCCTTATCAACTTCAGAGCCCACTTTCAAGGTGCCATCTTTATGGAGATATTGAATCAAATCCTCCAGCTCAGTACGATTTGTTTTCAGTTCACTATAATTGACCTCTCCATTGACAACATACTGATGAAAGAAGTGGTCGGCGCGATTGAAAAAATCGGAGTGTTCTTGTGCGGAAACATAATTAACAAATAGGCAGCCCAATAGTATAGTAAACAATTTTCGACCATTGAATGTCGGTATCATGATTTTAAAGAGTTTAATTACTTGAATAGCTTCCCATTATTTCAAAAGTGCCGAACAATTCGCTGACATATTGGCCTGATAGCACCACCGTGCTTTCATCCAAGGTGATAATGTTAACACTCACTTCACTTTCCATGCCCGGATCAAAAGTCATTACGGCATTCTCAGCGTTAAATTCCCAGGCACCAACCTTGGCAACGGTATCATCTTCGGCGCCGCACAGTTGATCACCTCCGTCATATTGGTAGGTGCCGTCGCTGGAAAGTACCATGGAATCATCCAA
>JAPUIM010000366.1 GCA_027297025.1 Bacteroidota bacterium
AATTCCAAGTGTTTGTGGGGCCGAAAGTGGGTATCAGTGGTTCCAACCTGCTCATTGATAACATCACCATTTCCGGTACCGAGAGTTTTGAGTCGTTTGGATTCACCGGAGAATTTTCCGAAGTAGGCAGATCTTTGGGAATATTTTTTCACGCGGAAAAGGAAAAAAACAAAGGATTTATTTGGTTTCAACCGGAGCTTTTATACACTGCGGTGGGGGGTAATTATACCTATATTGAATTGGGACAAAGGACGGTGATCAAAGAGGATTTAAAGCGACTGGATTTTCCGATTTTAGTGGGATACCGGATATTTTTCTTGCGATTTTTCGCTGGTCCAGTTGTAAATTTCAAACTGGAATCTAAATCTGGTCTTAATGGAATATCCGGTTTTAATCGGGAGTTTAAATCAACCACCTTCGGATTTCAAGTGGGTGCAGGAATTAAGATACAAAGGTTTATCATGGACCTTAAATTCGAAAGAATCACCAATATTGATCAGAGATTAGAAACCAATGGGCTATCCTTTGACCTGAACAGTCGAATCAATCAGTACGCCCTTTCCTTTGCCTATCTACTGCGGGTTATTTAATTCCGTCAAACTAATTGTCACGTCTGACCAAAGCATAAAAATCATTTTCCAGGGGTAGGTACCCATGTTCATAACAAAAATAATAGATGGTACCGGCCTTGGTCTCGTAGATATTGGTGAAATATTTGAAGTTGAAACCCTTGGCCAATAACTGATCTTTGTGCACCTTGGTTTTGCCATGAGGATTTGAGTTTTCTAAGATCCTTCGGTTTTTCCTAAGGATGTTATTGACATTTCGCACCAGGTTGATGGTGTCGCTGTTCATGCGATTGTAATAACTGTTGCGGCATAGGTCTGAACAGAATTTTTTATCCGAACGGCCTTTAATTATTGTACCGCATTCCAGGCAGGTTTTTTCTTCCATAGTGTGCATTTCCCACAAGATAGGAAATATTTATCCGTTTACAAACGGTTACAATCAATTATAAACAACTATAAACGGATACAAATGATTATTAACCGAATGGCCCCCAACCCACCGCCTTACTTAGCGGCATAATTTTGACAAAAGTGTCGAATATGTTTAACCAAAAATTTTAAGATCATGAAAAATTTAAGAAACCGCGTACAGCTAATTGGAAACCTGGGGAAAGATCCTGAGATCAGAAATCTGGAAAATGGAAAGACCGTTGCTAATTTTTCCATGGCTACTTCGGAAACTTACCGTAACAATGGCGGGGAAAAAATCACCGACACCCAATGGCACAATTTGGTGGCTTGGGGGAAAACTGCAGAGATCATTGAACAATATTTACAAAAAGGCAGTGAAGTGGCAGTAGAAGGAAAATTAATCCATCGATCATATGAAGCCAAGGATGGCCAGAAAAGGTATGTCACCGAAATAGTAGTTGATGAGTTGTTAATGCTGAGGGGAAAACCGGTCAAAAAATAAACCGGTTTGATCAAAAAAAGGGCGGATCAAAAGAATAATTTCAGGCAATGACCGGAGCTTTTGAGACGGCCCTTGTTTATAGTTGTTTTAGGACATTACCTTTTCAGCACTTTGAATGCCATACCTCTCCCTTGTCCTTGCATCAGAGCCAAATTGATCCAACTCATGGCCAATTGTTCCAGCAGGTCAAATTTATCGGAACCGCCAAAATCATAACATTCGGCAAATCCCAGATCCTTCGCTAGGCTACCGGCTATTTCCTTGGCTTTATCACTATCCCCGGCCATGAACGTATCAATGCCCTGGCCATCATAAATGGGATCAAACATGTTTTCAAAACCAGTGGTATTAAAGCATTTAACGATATCTCTGGTACTAGTGTATTCAAGTAAAGCAGCGGTGGTGTTGCTAAATGGCTCGGGCTTGGCAAATACTGAATTCATGGCATCAATGATCACCTTTCCGTTGGTATCACCCAATTTATCACTGATTTCCTTGACCGCTTGGGGAGTAGCGGCAAGTAAGATCACCTCTGCTCTCTGTGCCGCCTCATTGATGGTATGTGCGCTTATTCCTTCATGAAATTCCAATAGAGATCTTACTTTGGGGGCATTTACATCCCGGGCCCCTAACAAAACCTGGTGACCTGCCTTGGCCAACCCTTTAGCCAAGGCGCCACCCACATTTCCGGAACCTACTACGGCTAATTTCATGTTATCCGATTTTATAAATTTTACGGATTTTTTCTAGTATTTGGCTAAAGTTAATATTAAGGTCCTTGATCAATCCGGTCTTCAAATCATAGACCCAACCATGAACCAACGGATAGCCACTATTGACATAACTTTTTTGTACAAAGGCAGTCTTGATCACATTTATACATTGTTCCACTACGTTTAATTCCGCTAACCGGTCGTACTTTTTCGCTTCATCACTTATGGCGTCCAGCTCTTCTTGATGGAGCCGATGTACATCCCTGATATAGCGCAACCAATTATTCAACAATCCCAGATCTTCCTGCAACATGGATGCTTTTACTCCTCCACATTCGTAATGGCCACACACGATGATGTGTTTTACTTTTAAATGCTCCACCGCATATTGTATGACCGAATGCACATTGAGATCGGCATTTACTACCAGGTTGGCAATGTTTCGATGAACGAAAATATCACCAGGCTCCAAACCGGTAACTACATTGGCCGGTACCCGGCTATCGGCACAGCCTATCCACAAAAAATCCGGACTTTGATCTTTGGAAAGATTAGTAAAAAAATCTGGATCCAGGTTCAATTTTTCCTGCACCCACTGTTTATTATTCTCGAAAATCTGTTGATATTTCTCTGATGGCATGGCGTAAATGGATGATTTTAATTCAACATCTAATATTATTTTTAGCGAATTTGTTCTATAATTTCTTAAATCCCTAAGTATCAGTAATTAATTTTAAAAAGGATGTTATCAATTCCCACATCGATTAATAACAATGCATCTTTATTATCAAGCTATTACGGTTAGTAAATATACTTACTATAAGGAACGAATTATTGATTACCAAATATTAGAATTGTAAAAAATTCAATTAATAGATATGGTGAATATTTTGGGTATTCCCTTTGATAAGAATTCTTCCCACCTGAAAGGAGCGGCAAAGGC
>JAPUIM010000367.1 GCA_027297025.1 Bacteroidota bacterium
AATCCCATGAAAGCGTTCAGCTCATCCACGGTGCCATAGGCATTGATCCGATCATGTGACTTGGAAACTCTTCTCCCTCCCAACAAGGAGGTGGTTCCGGAATCTCCGGTTTTAGTATATATTTTCATAAGCTAATGGCTGCTGAAGGCCGTTAATCTTGCCAAAAATTGATTTTATTCATTTTTTATTCAATTCGTCGGAACTGATCAATCCATCATTAAGATGTACGATCCTTTGCGCAAAATGAGCGATGTCATTCTCATGAGTGACCACTATTATGGTGTTGCCTTTTTGATGTAACTCCTGGAATAACTCCATAATACCAAAAGATGTCTTAGAATCCAGATTTCCGGTGGGTTCATCGGCCAGAATGATCGCAGGGTCATTGACCAAAGCCCGGGCTATGGCCACTCGTTGTTGTTGTCCTCCCGATAATTCATTGGGTTTATGAAGTGCTCTATCTCCCAAACCCATACTTTCCAGGCTGGCCATAGCTTTTTTATCCCGTTGTGATTTCCCAATACCGGCATACACCAGAGGTAATGCTACATTGTCCAACGAACTGGAGCGGGGTAACAGGTTGAAGGTTTGGAATACAAATCCTATCTCCTTATTTCTGATATCTGCCAATTCATTTTCATTGAGATTGCTTACATCTTGTCCGTTTAAGATATAATTCCCTGAAGTTGGCCGGTCAAGGCAACCGATGATATTCATCAAGGTGGATTTTCCCGACCCTGATGGACCCATAAAAGCTATATATTCCCCCTTTTGTATTTGCAATGTAATGGACTGCAAGGCATCGATGGTCTCTGCACCCATCCGGTAGATCTTAGAAATTTCGGTTATCTGAATAAGATGATTCATGATTTACTGATCCTGCCAAATACCTACAGAGAGAAGTTGCTTTTTTATTTCCAACTCTGCTTTATAAGTTTTCCACTCCTCCAAGATCATTAGTTCCCGCAATTGTTCCAGGGTCAAATCCGCGTAGGAGGTCAGACCCAATTTAAGACATTGATCAATATAGGCCTTGGCCAATACAACGGAAAAAGGATTTACTTGCCTGGCCCTGAGCAACATATCATAAGCCACATCCTCATTTTCAACCTGTTCATTGTAAAACAGGGCGGATCTGATCACTGCGGTTTCGAAAAAGGGGTTGGAGTACCCCAGCTGTTGAAAGGCCTCTTCAGATTGTTCCCTAAAACCAACTTTGTCCCATTTAATTGCCTGTAGGTATTTGAGTTTCAATGATCTCTTGTCTTTTTCGGGCCAGGCATCCACGGCCTGCTCTATTATAGGTACATTTTCTTCAATCGCTGCCAATTGTGTGCTGATCCACACTTTGCGTTCCACTAGAGCGGGTTGAGAAATTACCATATTATCCAGTCGGGGAAGTGAACTTTTGGCTTGCCGGTATTTTCCCAATGCAAGGAACCATTCTATCCTATCAAGCCAGATTGTGGCCTTTGTATCATCCTCTAAACCCTTCATCAATTCAACTAGTGTCTCGGTAGAAACTATATCTTTATTGATGATGCTCCACTGGTATCTTTGAGCCTCACTTTTAGACGCCGTGTCAGACTTGGCCGGCTCCCATTCCAAAATGCTTAACATCTCGAGAGAAGTAGTGGTGTCCCCTTCAGGGAAATTTGACCACAATTTCCTTGCTTGATCTTTAAGACCGGCTTCCATACAAACAACTGCAGCATTAATCTCAGCTCCCTGGTATCCTACTGAGGCCGCTTTGACGAAATAATCGCGCGCCAATCTTGGGGCGCCCTGTTGCATGGACCAAAGCCCTAATAAATTGTTGTAATAGCCAAACCGTTGGTCACTGAATTGCTGCAGCTGCTCAACCAATAAAAATGCCCGTGCGATATTTCCCTGGGTGTAATTTAAAAAAGCTTCTGCCAGTTGGAGGTCATCTTTGCACCATACATTTGCTGAATGGCCCTTCAATTTTTTGATGGTGGTAATTAAAGTAGTATCTGCCCAAGACAATTGATTGAAGCAATAGTTATATATGTAAGCCAATGAATGTAGATCCAAAACAGAGTCTTTCAAAAAACCCTCTTCCAAATCAGAATTGACTCTCACCTGCTCACGATTTAGATAGGCCAGGGAATTGGCTAAAATTGGCAGGTATTGGTTTTCTCTATAATTGTTTGCCAAAGAATCAGTATCCAACAAAAGATTCTTTTTCAAAGTTATTTGCAAAATATTGGTCTCTGTCACATTCCGACTCCATCCCGATTTTTGTGCAGCATCTAAGTAATACAAAGCTGAATCAATCACACTGGTTTGCCCATATAACAGGGAGAGGTTATTGGCAATAGCCGGATTTCCAGGAAACTCTATCCACCCTTTATTCAAGGTAAACAAGGCATCAAAATAACGATCGTTTCTCTTGTACACATTACTAAGGTTTACATAGGCATAGGGCGTAGGGTTTTTCAATACCGCCTGACTCAAATAATAAAGTACTGAGGGTTCATCATTGTTTTGCCGGGCCATGGAAGCCAAAGTATAGTTGGAGCGGTGATTGCGAAAAGCATATTGAGAACCATTTTTATAATATTGTTCAGCCAGAAATGATTGATTGTTTAAACGGTACAAATCTGCCAAACCATTATAATAGCCGGCTAGTCCCTGGTCCATGGGTACCTGATTGGCTAAAATAAAAAAAGCTAACACCACTATTACCCCGGAAAATCGCGCCATAAAAAAAGGCATACGTTGCGGTTTGTACATCACTTTAAAAACCGGGAGATTCTTCCTCATAAGGTCCAAAAAATTAGACAATATGTAGAGGATCAACGTAAATCCAAATCCGATATGACTGAATACGATGGCATCCTGAAAATTTTCTACAGTAGGGTCATTGGAATTGGTAAATGAATAGCCAATGGTGGCAAAACATACAATACCTCCCACCACATATAAATAGGCCCCATAGGGGTGAAAATCCATGATACTCTCGTAGAGCACCTGACGATTTTTGAACCCCCATAAACCCAGAACGATTGATACAATTAATAGAAGAAATTCATCCAGGTAGTAAATATTCCAATCAATTGTACCATTTTGATGAAAATAGATCAGCAGTAAATTCCCCAGGTATGCCAAGGTGAGTACCAGAAAATGAATAATATTATTTTTAGTACCACTGGTGATGAAAAGGAAACTCACCACAATCTCATGAGCCACCATGAAAATAAAAATGACCGATATGATGAGGGGAACAAAAAATCCATAAGCAGAGAGGTACAGAAAAGGATGATTTACCTGGGCAAAATAGTAAATCATTACGGCCACCAAAATGGTTAAAGCAGAAAAGGTGATCAGCCTGGCAAAAAATTCAATTCGCGAATTAAATGCATGAAAATAATAGCTGAGGGGAATATATAACAACAAAATCAAAATCAACGCAGTATTATTAGCTTGACCGAACAACTGCAATTGCTCCAGCTTAAAATTCAAAAGGATCGCTATGAACACCACCATTCCTACGATATACCAGAACCGTTTGAAAGTGGGCAATACCGCCAAAACCACTACCAAACAAATGCTTTGCAGTAAGAGAAAAAGATAAGAGGTGATGGGATTTACCTCCAAGCTACTTCCTTGAAAATAGTGGTTCAGGACAAAATTTTCGGCCGTGGTATTAAATTCAAATAAGCCCACTTGAAAAGAATCAACCACCAGTTCCACCCGATCTAATTGGCTAATAGTATCCCACCCTATCACTAAGGCAGCGCCATTGAAATGGGCATAGAGATACCAGATTATGGTGATAAAAAAAATGGTCAGCAAGGCAAGGAAAAAATTGCGGTGATTAGGCTCCCACCTCTTCCAAAAGTACAATTCACTCAAAATTTTTTGATGGCGTAAGTGATAGAATTATTTATTCCAAAACTTTGGGTACCCGAAAATAGTCCGCGTCACGCTGGGGCGCATTTTTTAAGCCTCGTTCATGATCCAGTGGCTCTTGGGCAATATCTTCCCTTAACACATTCGATTCATGCGACATATTGGTTAAAGGTTCGACATTGGTGGTATCCACTTCATTCAACTTATCTACCCAGTCCAGGATTTCGCTTAGACTAGCAATCATTTGCTTCTCCGAGTTTTGATCAAACTCCAAACGGGCCAAGTGAGCTATTTTTTGTAAAACCTTTCTATCAATTTCCATGTTCAAAAATGCTTCTGCAACTCCTCATCTATGATCCTAAAGATCTTTCCTTTGTTTTCATTTTGGTTTTCCACGGTGAGCCCAAAGGTTTCCACCAGTTAGTGAAAGATGATTTTCATCTTCTTCCGGTGCATTCAATAGGTTCCGTCGTGGGGTAAAATTATCCAATTATAGGGAAATGTTACAGGTATTGATGGGAATTTGTTTCTCAATGGCAGCTCGATAGGCCCCGTTTTTATTTCTAGCCATGAGGGTGGATATTTTTGAATTGATCCCTCTTTCCTGAAAAATGACTATCAGGCAATACAAAACCAAAATTTAATATATATCGGTTTTATGCGGAGCCATCGGATATAATGCTGTTGATGGCATCCCACTCATTCACCTTCACCACTAGTATTTCGTCCAAATGAGATATTCTCAACAATTTTCCGATGATAGAGCTGGTATTTATAATGATCAGGTTGGTGTCCACTTCCTGGCATTCCCGGTTGGTAACCAATAAAGAAGAAAAACCATTGGAGTCTATGGTTTTAATTTGGGTAAAATCTAAGACGATGGTCTTATTTGAGGATTGTCGGGTTTTGCGTACTGCCGTCTTCAATTCGCTGGCTTCTTGACTGCCCAGATGCATTTCCCCAAGTGTTATAATGTTATAAAGATCTTTATGGGTTACTTTGATGTTCATTAAAATATTCGATTCATGTATCATTGAGATAAAGGTGTACCAAATTGGTGCCAATCAATTAACTAGTTGATTGCCAAAGGATTGGAAAATCATATTCATAAAATAATGTTCATAAACGAACAATCCAAAATAAGACTGAACGACTGGTCCGACCTACTATGGTTCCTGTAATTAAAGTAATCATACCCGCCTTCAACGAGGAAAATTCGGTGGGAAAGGTTTTAAAAGATATACCCTCTCATTTGGTTGACGAGATCATTGTGGTTAACAATGCCTCCACTGACCGCACAGAAGTAGAGGCCTCAAAAGCCGGAGCTACCGTCTTAAATGAACCTACACCCGGATACGGAAGAGCTTGTCTCAAAGGAATGGAATATCTGGCTTCACTTCCAGATGAGATAGATATCGTGGTGTTCCTGGATGCAGATTATTCCGACCATCCGCAAGAAATGGAAATGTTGGTAGAACCCATCCTTCAGGGTGTGGCAGACCTGGTAATAGGTTCCCGGGCTCTAGGAAAATTGGAAAAAGGAGCGATGACTCCCCAGCAATTATTTGGCAATTGGTTGGCTACGCGATTATTGCGGTTATTGTATGGAGCAAAATTTACCGACCTGGGTCCATTCCGGGCCATTAAATATTCCAGCCTAAAACAAATCGATATGCAGGATAAAACCTATGGCTGGACCGTAGAGATGCAATTAAAAGCGGCAAAATATGGTCTTAAGTGCCTGGAGGTGCCGGTGAATTATCGCAAACGCCTGGGGTTTTCAAAAATCTCAGGAACAGTGAAAGGTACCCTGATGGCTGGTTATAAAATCATCTGGACAATTTTCAAATACCTTTAATTAAAAAGAAATTTAGGTGAAGCATTAAAAAAAGAGCCCCGAAGGGCCCTCTTTTTTCCAATCGCCTCAACCAACCAAACTATTATTTTACTCGATTTAAATTCCAGTCGTATTCGTAATAAACCACTTCAAAACTCTCAGGGATCTTTTTATCACTGTTTTTATTTATAAAGGTTAGAATATTTTTTTCACCAAAGTCAGATTTCTCCCATTCAAATTTTTTTTAGATTTCCACTTTTTGTTGCGATTGTAGAATTCTTCTAAAATAATGC
>JAPUIM010000368.1 GCA_027297025.1 Bacteroidota bacterium
CACCGGCGCCAACTACATCATATGGAACAATCAGTTTACCACTTGGACCCCTCCAAGATTTTAAAACGGGGTTTTACCATTTCCACAATTAATGGTACTTTGTTAAAAAATATCAAGACCCTGAATGTAGGCGAAACTTTGATCACAAAAACTCATCAGAAAGTGGTAAAGAGCACCATTCGAGATTTTAAGAATAAGCCATGACCAAAAAAAAATTTAGTTATAAGGAAGCATTGAAGGAAATCGAAATCATCGTAGAAAAAATCGAGAATGAGGAAGCTGATATTGATGAGTTATCTCAAATGGTAAAAAGGGCTCTGAACCTTTTAGACAGTTGTAAAAAGAAACTTAAATCTACAGAAGACGAACTGAATGATTCATTGGAAAAATTCGAATAGTTAGCTACCTGCATATTTTGTTCCTCCTGCTACATTTTATAGATTAGCATATTTGATCCCGCCCTCGATGACCAAGCAAGAAGCAAAAAAGGAGATCCTGGAATTAAGTGAAAAGATCAATTATTACAACAACCAATATTATCAAAACGATATTTCCGCCATCTCCGATCATGAATTCGATATACTTCTTGAGAAGCTTATCCAGCTAGAGCAAAATTTTCCTGAATTTAAATTCGAGGATTCTCCCAGCCAACGAGTAGGCGGTACCATCACCAAGAATTTTCAGACTGTAATCCATCGGTATCCTATGTTATCCTTGGGAAACACTTATTCCAAGGATGAATTGAAAGATTTCGATCAAAGAGTTCAAAAAGGACTGGGAGGAGAAGATTATCAATATTTTTGCGAACTCAAGTTTGATGGGGTGGCCATTAGCCTTACCTACGAAAATGGTATTCTTAAAAGAGCAGTCACTCGAGGAGATGGTACCAAAGGTGACGATATTACCAATAACGCCAAAACCATTAAAACCATACCTCTCAGAATAAACTCTGACCATGTTCCCGCCCGTTTTGAGGTAAGAGGTGAAGTTTTTATGCCCAGGAATGTTTTTGACCAAATCAATAAGGAAAAGGAAGAAATAGGTGAACCCACTTTGGCAAACCCTAGGAATACTGCTTCTGGCACTTTGAAAATGCAAGATTCTTCTATAGTAGCCAGCAGAAAACTCAATTGTTATGCATATAGCTTGATGGGAGAAGGTCTGTCAATACATACTCACGGGGAGGGGATCAAGTTCATCGAAGAATGGGGGTTTAAAGTGTCCCCCACTTACCAATTGTGCCAGAATCTTCAAGAAGTTAATAAATACATAGATAAGTGGGAGCAGAAGAGATTGGAACTACCCGTGGACACCGATGGCATTGTGGTGAAGATCGACAATCTGCAACAACAGAATAATCTGGGCTTTACTGCTAAAAGTCCTCGTTGGGCCATAGCCTACAAGTACCAATCAGAAAGCGTTTCCACAGTTTTGAATAGCATTTCATATCAAGTGGGCCGTACAGGAGCGGTAACCCCGGTAGCCAATCTCCAACCTATATTTCTGGCGGGAACCACTGTAAAGAGAGCTTCTCTCCACAATGCCAATGAGATCAAGCGATTGGATATCCGAATTGGCGATACTGTATTTGTAGAAAAAGGTGGAGAGATAATTCCCAAGGTAACCGGCATCGATCTATCTTCCAGAAAAGCTAATTCCAAACCCTTGAAATTTATTGATAAATGTCCAGAATGTGGCACCTCATTGCAAAAAAAGGAAGGTGAAGCAGCACATTATTGCCCTAACTATAAAGAGTGTCCTCCCCAGATCAAAGGGCGCATTGAGCATTATATTCAAAGAAATGCCATGGATATTGATAGTTTGGGCTATCAAACCATTAAACTGCTATTTGACACTAATTTGATTCATACGCCAGCTGATCTTTACAAATTAAAATACCAGGACATCATTCAATTGGAAGGATTCAAGGATCTTTCCACCAGGAATTTGCTGAATGGAATCAAACATTCAAAGCAGATTTCGTTCGAAAGGGTTTTATTTGCCTTAGGCATTCGATTTGTAGGTCGGACGGTGGCTGAAAAATTAGCTTTGCATTTTAAAAACATTGAAAATATTAGAAATGCTAGCTTTGATCAACTTATTGAGGTTCCGGAGATTGGCGAGCGAATCGCCCAAAGTGTGGTGGAATTTTTTGAAGACCCGGAAAATATCCAAATGATAAATGAATTAAAACAAGCTGGAGTTCAACTGGAATTTTTGGAGGGGCCCGACCAGCAAATAAGTGATTGTTTGGCTAATAGAACATTTGTAGTTTCCGGAGTATTTGAAAACTTTGACCGGGAAGAATTAAAGGAAACCATAAAAAATCATGGAGGAAAAGTTGTTTCCTCAGTTTCTGGTAAATTAGACTATCTAGTGGCTGGAGACAAAATGGGCCCGGCTAAATTGAAAAAAGCAAAGGATTTTGGAATAAAAATACTATCGGAGCAGGAGTTCATGCATATGATCAACGATCAGTAAATGCTATTTATTGGAAAAAAATTATTGCCCTGGAAAACAAAGATCTTGGCCAAAAAGAACTTGAGTGCCAGAGATACGGTTGATTTCCGGGAATCCAAGTATATTGGTATTCTATATAGCGTTGAGGACAGACACAAACACGACCTCATCACCGATTTGGTGGAAACGTTGGAAGAGGAGGACAAAGTAGTAGATGTAATGACCTTTTTAGGAAAGGATCGAGAAAATTTTGATTTCAAATACGATTTTTTTACTATTAAAGACCTGTCATGGAGTGGGAAGATAAGTGCCACTCACGTAATTGATTTTTCAAATAAGAAATTTGACTATCTTCTTTACCTGGATGTGGAACCCAGTTTATTACTGGAAAGTGTACTGGCTATGAGCAGATCAAAATGCCGGGTAGGCCCCTATTCCGATCCTCCGCATAGTGACTTTTATGAATTAATGATCAGGATAGAAAATAAGACAGATATTGATTCATTTATTGACCAGGTATTTTTTTACATAAATAAAGTAGTACCTCATGGAAATTAGCAAGTTTCATGGTACAGGAGTTGCATTGGTTACACCCTTCAATCGAGATTTAACTATTGATTGGGAAGGGTTAACCAATTTATTAGAGCATACGATCTCTAATGGAGTAGACTACCTGGTGGCAATGGGCACTACCGGTGAATCTGCCACCACTACTTTCCAGGAAAAAATGCAGGTGCTGGAATTTGTCACTAAAAACAACAATTCCAATAAACCCATTGTGTTTGGATTGGGGGGGAACAATACGCAAAGCATATTAGAAAGTATTAAAAATACCGATTTTGGAGCAGTAGATGCAATACTTTCAGTGAGTCCCTATTATAATAAGCCTACACAACCGGGACTTATTGAACACTATAGATCATTGGCGGATACCTCTCCTGTTCCAGTGATCATCTACAATGTCCCTGGAAGAACTTCCTCAAATATTACTGCCGATACCACCATCGAACTTGCCCAACATCCCAATATCATTGGGGTAAAAGAGGCATCAGGCAATCTGGACCAATGCATTAAAATAGCAAAATACACCCCGGACGATTTTCTTTTGATTTCAGGAGATGACCTACTAACCGTTCCATTGATCTCAATAGGAGCCTGCGGAGCTATTTCAGTATTGGCAAATGCACTGCCTAAAATATTCTCTCAAATGGTAAGTCTTGCATTGAACGGAAATTATGTAGAATCACGTAAATACCTTAACCGGATTTACGATATCAATCCCCTGATGTATATAGAGAGTAACCCGGTGGGGGTAAAACAGGCCTTACAGCAATTGGGGATCTGCAAGAATTATGTGAGAAATCCCCTATTACCTGCTTCTCAAGAACTTCAAAAGGAAATAACAAGCAGGTTAAAAAAATTGAACTAGCTACAAAAAAAGGCAAACAATACCATCATTCGCCCCTCTTACCGAAAAAGAAAAAGATTTATCCTTTGTTCTTAATTTCTTGAACCTCAACGCGAATAGTTTGGGAAATATTCTTAAGTTGTTGCATCCCTTTTCTTACTCTTGTACCTGCAGCTTGGTTCTTCTTGTCATAAAACTTTTGGAAATCACCTTCAAGGGATTCTACTAAACTTTTTAATTCGTCAAATCTTTTCATTGTACGTAACTTTAAGGTTGTGGATAAATAGTTTTTAATTTTCTACAATATAAGTAAAATGTCTAAAAATCAATAAATACAAGGCATTTTTATTAAAATTAATTATAAAAACATTTTTCAAGGTTACATTACCCCTTCCACCCCAGCATTCACATACACTTTATCGTCAAGTTTTACCTTGGCTTTCTCAAATGCTT
>JAPUIM010000369.1 GCA_027297025.1 Bacteroidota bacterium
GCAGGAGGGACTTGAGTTGATTGCTTCTGAAAATTTTTGTTCAACACAAGTGATGGAGGCCATGGGTTCGGTACTCACCAATAAATATGCTGAGGGGCTGCCCAGGAAAAGGTATTACGGGGGTTGTGAGGTAGTGGATGAAGTAGAACAACTTGCCATTGACCGCTTGAAGGAATTGTTTGGTGCTACCTGGGCCAATGTACAACCCCATTCTGGAGCCCAGGCCAATGCAGCTTTAATGCTGGCAGTGCTCAAACCAGGCGATACTATATTGGGTTTTGATCTTTCCCATGGTGGCCATCTCACCCATGGTTCGCCGGTAAATTTTTCCGGTAAACTTTATCGGCCCACTTTTTACGGAGTCAGCCAAAGTACCGGTGAGATTGATCTGGATCAATTGGAAGCCGTGGCTGCGAAAGAAAAACCCAAATTGATCATAGCCGGAGCTTCGGCTTATAGTCGTGATTGGAATTATCAGCGGTTTAGGGAAATTGCCGATGCAGTAGGTGCTTTGCTATTAGCTGATATTGCCCATCCGGCGGGATTGATTGCCCGAGGATTGCTCAACGATCCATTGGAATATTGTCATTTTGTGACTTCCACCACCCATAAAACCCTAAGGGGCCCCAGAGGAGGTTTAATTATGATGAGGGAGGATTTTGAAAATCCCTTTGGACTGAAGACCCCCAAAGGAGTCACCCGCATGATGTCTGCTCTGCTAGACTCAGGAGTATTTCCGGGAACCCAGGGTGGTCCACTGGAACATATCATTGCCGCCAAAGCGGTCGGTTTTCAGGAAGCATTGTCCGATGAGTTTATGTCCTACATGATGCTAGTGCAAAAAAACGCCAAAGTGATGGCGCAGGCATTTGTAGATCGAGGATATAAGGTGATATCTGACGGTACTGACAACCATTTGATGTTGATCGATCTGCGTTCAAAAAACCTTACCGGCAAGATCGCCGAAAATATACTGGTTCAAGCCGACATTACCATTAATAAAAACATGGTCCCTTTCGATGATAAATCACCGTTTGTCACTTCAGGTATGAGAATCGGTACCGCGGCGGTCACCACCAGGGGAATGAAGGAATCTGATATGGAAAAAATTGTAGATTTGATTGATGATGCCCTGGTCAATCATGAAAACCCCTCTAAATTGGAGGCAATCAAAAAAGATGTCAATGGCTGGGTATCTGATTTCCCCTTGTATCAGGCATAATTCAATATAAACATAGTGGCGAAATCACAGGAAAAGGAAATGTCTTTCTTAGACCATCTCGAGGAATTGAGATGGCACATTATTCGTTCCTTGATTGCCATTGTGATTTTTGCGGTTGCCGCATTCCTGATGAAGGAGTTCGTGTTTGGCACTATCATCTTTGGACCATCAAGAACCGATTTTTGGACCTATCGATGGTTATGCCAGATGGGCGATATCTTGAATTCCGAAGCGCTATGCATTGACACTTTACCTTTTATCATTCAAAGCCGTAAAGTAACCGGACAATTTTCCATGCATATCACTTCCTCTTTTGTAATTGGATTGGTATTGGCTTTTCCCTATGCGTTTTGGGAAATGTGGAGGTTTGTTAGCCCTGGATTATACTCCACTGAAAAGCAGATTTCCCGAGGTGCTACTTTTTTTGTGAGCTTGCTGTTTATCATCGGAATTTTATTCGGGTATTTTATCATAGCCCCACTTTCTATCAATTTCCTAGCCAATTATCAAGTGGATCCTTCGGTTAGCAATGAGTTTGATATTACCTCTTATGTGACGCTTTTGATCATGATTGTTTTGGCCTGTGGCATTTTATTTCAGCTTCCTATTGTGGTGTACTTCCTTACTAAAGCGGGTTTGATTAATCCCCAGTTGATGAAACATTACAGAAAACACGCCATTGTGGTAATTTTGATCCTGGCGGCCTTATTGACCCCCCCTGATCCGATCAGCCAAATTTTGATTGCACTGCCTTTGCTGCTCTTATACCAAATCAGTATATTTATCTCCAGCTCAGTTTTACGAAACCAGACAAAGGAAATCGATCAAACTTAAATACATAATCCTTATCGATTATTTTTCACTAACTAATGCGAAGGAGGGAGATACGAATGAAGGGGTTAATAAGATCAGTTGCCGACCGATTTTAATTGATACATACCAGGAATACCGGTATCCTCATAACTATTTCCGATCAGCGGTATCTTTTCAAACAATACTGGGGCAATCTGTTTCTCGTCAATAATTATCTCAGGCATATCGCTGCTGAATTTTTGATAAATATCTGAAATGTTGTCGAAGTAATTGGGGTAGTTTAATTGAAGTTGTGATAATTGCCAGTTGAGATATGGAGTAGCATGTTGAGCTTCTTTATATACATGCAGATTATCCCCTAATAATAATACCCGTTTGTCTTTCACATGTGCTGACCATTTGGTTTCTTTCACCAACATGTTTTCAATATTGAACCAAGTTTCCAAGGAAAAAAAATTATAAACACTTCCCCAGTTAATTAAAATAATCAATCCCAGAAAGATGGAAAATTTAATTTCACTCATAATCCCGGTTTTCAACAAAAGAAAATAATGGCTAATAAAAAAAGCCATAGCCGGAACAAATATAATAAGTTGATAGGGTGCAAAGTCTTTGGTGATAAAGAAGGATAATCCTGCCATGACCAAAACGAAAAACATGGCATATTGCAACCTAACCTGATAATTTACAAAACGGGATCCTCTGTTGATGCTCCAAAGGGAGAGTAAAGTGTAAAGTAAAGGTATACCAATAATGGCAGCCAGGGTTTTTAATTCTACATAAAAGTTGGGTTTCAGCCAAAACGGGGACTGCAAAAAATTAATACTAAAACCAACTTCACCGTTATTCCAATAATAATAAAACCAGGTCAATACTAGTGGAACATAGAGGCCATAAACCAGCAATAAATACCTGCGCGGTATGGATCCGGTGAAGAACAATAGTGACAAAAATGTTGAAAATAAGAATAAGAAACAGGGAAGGTAAAATAGTGTAGCCAACCCCAAATAGATACCGGTATTGAGAAAGAATTCATCCTTGGTTTGATTGTCAATCCTTTTGAATATGTTATTGATAGCCAAAAGAATGAAGGTGAGACTCATTAGCACAGGTGGCAGGGAACTGAAATCAAAGAAACAGTTCATCAGGATGATATAAATAAAGGCTGGAACATAGGTGTTTTGATTGTAGGCTCTATTTCGAAGCAGAAGGTCATTAAAAAGATAACCCTGAAAGATTACCAAAAAAATTCCCAATATGTGATAGGCCCAGGGCGATCGTCCAAAAAGTTCATCCAACAACCAATAAACAGTAGCCGAAAAGGGTGCAACATCGTCCCACAGTTCCGTATATAATTGAGACCCGGCAGACATTTTCTCTCCTATCAGCATCCACTGAAGCTCCGGAAGAATGAGTGGAAAGTCCCCTAAGAAAAAGGGAAATCGAATGAAAACCAGCAAAAAGAAGATCACTATTAAACGGTAGGGATCATTTAATCGAAAAAAGCTTAACAAAGTGATCGATTTTTAAATATTCTTTAACTTTATCCGGGAATAAGTTCCAACCCAAAGTCAAGTTAAAAAGGAAAAGAGAGAAAGGCTATAAACAGATATAAAGAATTGTATTATGGAAAATAAAAGGCTACTTAAGTTTTCCCGATTGATCCAAAAAGATCTGGGGGATATTTTTCAACGAGAAGGAAAGTCATTGTTTGGAAACACTTTAATTAGCGTTACCAGAGTGCGCATGAGTAATGATCTGTCGGTAGCCAAAATTTTCCTAAGCTTTCTCAAGGTGGGGGATCAACAAGTTTCCCTGGAGGACATCAATTTTAGAAAGAACGAAATACGGGGAATACTGGGACGTCATATAGGAAAAAAGGTCCGTATAATCCCCGAATTGATATTCTATCATGACGATAGTAGTAATTATGCATCCCGTATCGATGAAATATTATCTGGATTGGATATTCCAGCGTCGGAAGATGATAAGGATTAGGACCTACTAAAATACCAAATTTGAACCTCTCACTATTCATTGCTAAGCGCTACTTCTTATCCAAAAAGAAGAAAAATTTTATCAATATAATCTCCATCATATCCATGCTGGCTGTCTGTTTTGGCTCTATGGCTTTGGTAATAGCGCTATCTGTATTTAATGGTTTAGAAGATCTGCTACTTTCCATTCATAGGTCCTTTGATCCCGAACTTAAGGTATCATTGGTGAAAGGGAAATCCTTTGAGGTCAATCAAGACTTGCTGGACAAAATAAATAATACCAATGGAATAGAAGAGATCACTCAAGTAATTGAGGATAATGTTTATGTAAAATACAAAGACTCCGAAATGGTGGTCACACTCAAGGGTGTGAGCAGTAATTTCCTTAAACAAAACCAGCTAAACGAAAGCGTGGTTTATGGTGATCCTGACTTGGTAAAGAACAATATCAATTATGCTTTGGTGGGACGAGGTATCCAATATGCTCTATCAATATCTCCTTCAAATGATTTTTATCAATTGCAGATTCATTATCCTAGGAAAACCAAATCCATCAACCCCGATCCCTCTCGACTTACAAAAAGGAAAAGTATTTTACCTGGAGGTATTTTTGCCTTAGAGAAACAGTACGATGATAATTACATTTTTGTCCCCTTAGAATTTGCGGAGGATCTCGTTGATTATAATTCAAGGAGGACCTCGTTAGAAATTAAAACCAATGATCAATTTTCCGTTGCTCAGGTACAACAAGCTCTTCAAACAACATTGGGCCAGGATTACCAGGTATTGAATCGGGAAGAACAACATTCGGATGTACTCAAAGTCATCAAGATAGAGAAGCTGTTTGTATTCTTTATCTTTTCCTTTATACTTATTATCGCTTCCTTCAATATTTTCTTTTCACTAACTATGTTGGTAATTGAAAAAAAACCTGATGTGGCCATTTTGTATGCGCTTGGTGCTTCTAAAAAGTTCATCCGCAATATTTTTCTTACCGAAGGGGCCATTATTGCTTTTTCCGGGTCTTTGTTAGGATTAATTTTGGGATTCCTATTCTGCTGGGCCCAACAAACCTTTGGCTTCATTTCCATGGGAATGGAAACTTCCGTGTTGGAAGCGTACCCGGTGAAATTGGTAATGAGCGATTTTGTTTTAACCGGATTGGTCATCATTGTTATTGCGTTTCTAGCCTCAGTGAGGCCAGCCAATCAAGCCACAAAATCTAATTTGGTTGAAAACTTATCGCACTTCTAATTTGCTGGTAAATCCTATAATAACCAGTATTTTTTTTGACTTTAAATACTTACTTTGCGGATTGGTCTGGCCTCAATTGATCAATGAAAGTATCAACTTCGCTTCCTTTTAAGCTCATCTATTCAGTATTTGAACATGAGCACCTGGGATATTTATTTGGATCTTATGTAATACAACTCAACCATCACCGAGAGTTCACATTATCCCATCAGCATATATCCTATAAAAATGCCCCGGAATTCTCATCTGAGTTGGATAAGGTTGACTATTCTATCATAAAACTGGTTGATGCTATACAGAAAGATCATGTGATGCGCATTTTTGATGAAAAGAATCAAAAACCCGATGAGTTCTTTTCAAATGTTTACAATAAGGAAAATGGAAATGAAGCTCTACAAGAACAGATAGAGGATTATTTAGAAGAAAAGAGAGGCCAAATACTAAAACTTTTAAAAGGGAAATGGTTGTTTGAAATGGGGCGTGATGGTGAACCAGCCTGGAAGAGAATTGAGATACTTAATGAACCAGCCACGGTGTTATTCCATTTTAGAAGAAATAAAGACAATACCCACTACTTTCCCACCATTAAACAAGCAGGTCAAAAGGTTGATTTCAGATACAATGGAGCCGTAATCATTTGCAAAAAACCAGCTTGGATGATTCTAAAGAGCCAACTTTATAGGTTTAAGGGAGAAATTGATGGCCATAAGCTGATACCTTTTTTAAACAAGAGGTACATTGCTATACCAAATAGTGTAGAGGAAACCTATTTCAGAAAATTTGTATCTCCTTTAGTGGCCACCTGTGATGTTTTTGCCCAAGGATTTGATATAAAAACCCATCACTTAGCTCCAATTCCAATCATAAATATTCGTTCGCTAGAAACAGACCCGGATCTAATTGAGGAATCATTAGTGGAGTTTACTTTATACTTTAAATATGGAACCTACCTGTTGAATGCCGCTCAAACTTCAACAATAAAAGTAGAATTGACTAAGATTGATGACAGGTATACTTTTCACAGGATTTCGCGGAATTTTGGTTTGGAAAGATCATGTTTTGAGACACTTTGCAAAACGGGAATAGATCTCTCAAATTCGTCGGCGGTATGTACTGTGATACAAGCATTTGAATGGGTACACCGCTGGAAAGAAGATCTTCAAAACCAAGGATACCAATTTTTACAAGACCAATCCACCAAAATATATTTCTTGGATAGACCGGAAATTTCTTTGGATGTCAAAGAAAGTATCGACTGGTTTGATATTAATGCCATGGTAAAATTTGGTGAGTTTGAAATACCGTTTTGGAAGCTCCGGAAACAAATATTGAGGAAAAAGAGGGAATTCATTCTTCCCAATGGAGAAGTCGCAGTAATTCCAGAGAAGTGGTTCAACGAATATTCAGAATTATTTGCTTTTATGGAACAAAACGATTCACAAAAGAACCAGCTCCATTTGAAAAAGCATCATTTAGCATTAGTTAATGATCTGGAAACAGGTAAACTGGCCAAAGTATCGTTGAGTTCAAAGTTATCCCGACTTCGGCAATTTGATCGGATTCAAGACCAATCTTTATCGTCAAAATTTAGAGGCACTTTAAGACCTTATCAGAAAGCTGGATTTAACTGGTTGCGGTTTTTAAGCACTTACAATCTGGGTGGATGTTTAGCTGATGACATGGGTTTAGGAAAAACCGTTCAAACCCTGGCCATGCTCCAATCTCAGTATGAGCAACAGCCATCTCCAGCTAGCTTGTTGATCATGCCAACTTCCTTGATCTACAATTGGGAATTGGAGGCAAAAAAATTCACACCCAAACTGAAATTATTAGTATACAGTGGAACCCAAAGGAATAAGGATGAAAAATTTTTCAGTCGATATGACCTGATTCTTACCTCCTATGGCATTGTCAGGCTGGACATTGAGATACTCCAAAAATACTATTTCAATTATGTCATTTTAGATGAATCGCAGGCAATCAAAAATCCCCGCTCCATAATAGCCAAAGCGGTAAACCGCCTAAAGTCCAAACAAAGACTCATATTAACCGGTACTCCTTTAGAAAATTCTACCTTAGATCTTTGGTCGCAAATGAGCTTTATCAATC
>JAPUIM010000037.1 GCA_027297025.1 Bacteroidota bacterium
ATTACAAAGACAACCGGTTCACTCCTGATTTTACCACCAGTATTTACGGGGGACGTTTATTCGTCAGGTACAATATTTTCGATCCTTTTTTCCTTTACAATGAGTACGAGATCACCAGTTTTGATTTCACCCCTAGTACGGAAGGTGGGCGGGAAAGTGTATCCGCGTATTACTTAGGTGCCGGTTTGCATCAACCTATTGGTAGAAATGCTGGCTTCATGATCATAGCTTTATATGATCTTCTATATGATGATCTTAGATCACCCCGCAGTAGTGCTTTCAGTTTTAGGATCGGGGTCAGTATAGGATTCTAACTATGTCTTTCTCAGTTTGTATTCATGGAGCTTCTTAAAGGTTCCGGAAAATCTATATCCATTTTTTTACCTATAATCTGTAGCTCATCAAGAACCTTTTGGTGTAAAGGTATCCCCTGTTTTCGCCTTAACTCCTCAAATTCCCTTTCGGGATCCCCGGGAATATATACCTTTTGTTGTCCTTCAACCGTAGATGAGTTCCTAAACCTCTGGATCCATTGATCCATATGTTTTTTAAACTCCTCTTTTTCTCGGAATGCATCAATTCTCATGGCACCAAAAAAATGTCCTAATCCTTCACCTACCGGATCGGTTGACGGAGCTAAGAAACTCACAAAGGGCGGCACCCATGGGCCATAATTTGCACCAGAAAAAACGGCCGAAAAGATATCCACAATGGCACCTAGGCAGTATCCTTTGTGGCTGCCATGTTCCCGATCGCTACCTAGGGGTAAGAGTGCGCCCCCTTTTATTAGCTCATGAGCATCCGTGGAAACGTTTCCTTCTGTATCTTGGATCCAGCCGTTAGGGGCAGGCAGTTCGTTCCTTTGCAAGATCTCCAATTTGCCATGGGCCGCGGTGGTAGTGGCAAAATCTGCCACAAAAGAAGGTTCTTTTCCCGCGGGTATGGCCACGGCAATGGGATTAGTTCCCAATAACCTTTCTTTTGAGAAAGTGGGGGCCACCAGGGGACTTGCGTTGGTCATTGCGATTCCCACCATATCCTTATCCAAGGCCATCATAGCATAATATCCGGCAATACCGAAATGATTGGAGTTTCTCACTGATACCCAACCCGTACCTACTTGTTGGGCCTTTTCAATGGCAATCTGCATCGATTGCGGGCCTACCACCAATCCCAAACCCTTGTCCCCATCAACGACTGCAGTGCTGGGAGTTTGGTGTACTACCTCTATTTTGGGTTTAGTATTGATTCGTTTTGATTCCCACAATCTCAGATATCCAGTCAAACGTGCTACTCCGTGGGAGTCTATCCCCCTCAAATCCGCTGATAAAAGTACATCTGATGCAAGTTCAGCATCCTCAGTGGTACACCCAATGGCAATGAATACCTGAATGGTGAAAGATTTAAGATCGCTATAGGAGATAAAAGCCATTGTAATTCAATTTAAGGTAATTTTATGATTATAATTATTTTGATGTGATCAAAGCTTGTTTTCGCAAGTCCTCCATAATACTGAATAAATATCCCTCTTTCAAGGCATAAGAGGAAACCCTTATCTTTTGTAAAAAGCAAGTTTCAAGTATGAACTGAATCAGCACCGTGGCTACAACGATCATGTCCACTCGCATTTCAATCATTCCCGGTATGAGCATCCTCTGTTCACGGTTTTTAATGATTATCTCATGATAAATTTGTTTGAACTCTTTGAATGGCAAATGAAACTCAGTTTGCTGGTCTTCCTTGTGAAATTTTTCATGTTGGAAATAAATATCAATAAGAGTATCGAAAGTCCCTGCCGATCCGATTAGCTCCTGTGGTTCATATATTTTAACTGCCGCAATTAGTTTGGATAAGGCCTTTTCCAGATAATGCTTGATTTTTGATATTTCTAAATCAGTAATTGGATCATTTTTATGGTATCGATCTAAAAGTCTTTGGGCGCCAATCTCAAAACTGTTTTCCCAAAGTAATTTATTTTGATTGCAAATAATGAATTCAACACTACCTCCACCAATATCCATGATTAGGCTTCTGGTCTTTTCTGGCTTAACCGCCTGACTTACTCCTTTGAAGATTAGTCTTGCTTCCAGATCTCCGGATATGATCTGCAATTCAATTTCAAAGATGGATTTTATCCTATTAATAAGTTTTTCTCCATTGGATGCATTTCTAAAAGCGCTAGTGGCAGTTCCATATGCTCTTGATACTTTGAACTGGTCTATTTTGCTTTTAAAGTATTTAATAGACTCCAAAGCCCTTTCAAATGCACCTGAAGTAATAACACCTTGCGAAATTCCTCCGTGTCCAATTTTTACCACACTTTTTTCCTTGAGCAGAATAAGATGTGACTTTTCGGAGACCTCTGCTATAAGCAGGTGAAATGTATTGGTACCTAAATCAATAATTGCGATTCTCATGTGCTCTAAAAAATCACGAAAATAATACATTTTTTCAGTACCATATCAAGTCTTCCCCTTTAAATTATGTTTAACTTGTTAACCGTTCATATCTGCTACTTGTATTATCTTTAGATAACTACATGATAAAAACAGGCTAATAATATGGCACAGAAGAAGAATCAGGGAGCACATCATTTGCTCAACTATGAAGAAAAAAGAGCGCTGTTAGAAGCTAAAAATCAGGAGGCTTTAAAAGGTGGAGGTGAGCAAAGGATTAAGAAACAACATGAAAAGGGAAAACTCACTGCTCGAGAGCGTGTTGATTTATTACTTGATGAAAGTTCATTCCAAGAAATAGGCAAATTTGTCAAACATCGAGCCACTGAGTTCGGTCTGGATAAAGAACGATATTTGGGGGATGGTGTAGTAACGGGTTATGGTACCGTTGCTGGCCGATTGGTGTACCTTTTTTCACAAGATTTTACAGTGTTTGGAGGATCTTTATCTGAAGCACATGCAGAAAAGATTGTAAAGATCATGGATTTGGCCATGAAAAATGGAGCCCCTATTATTGGCTTAAATGATTCTGGAGGGGCCAGGATCCAGGAGGGGGTAGTATCACTGGGCGGTTACGCAGACATTTTCTATAGAAATACCCTGGCCTCTGGTGTAGTACCCCAGATTTCTGCTGTTATGGGTCCTTGTGCGGGTGGGGCGGTATATTCACCGGCAATCACAGATTTTATACTAATGGTGCAGGAAACTTCCTACATGTTTGTAACCGGTCCTAATGTAGTTAAAACCGTAACCCATGAAAATGTTACATTAGAGGAATTAGGTGGAGCGGATACCCATAGCTCTAAAAGTGGGGTTACCCATTTTTCCTGCACTAATGAGGTGGAATGCATCAACCAAATTAAAAAACTACTTTCTTATATCCCTCAAAACTGTGAAGACGAACCCCCACATCTTGCCTACAATATCGATGATGAGGTTAGACCACAATTAGATAAAATCATTCCTGAAAACTCCCAAACACCTTATGATATGAGGGAAGTTATTGATGGTATTGTAGACCTGGATAGTTTTTTGGAGGTTCACAAGAATTTTGCAGAAAATATAGTCGTCGGATTTGCCCGAATTGCAGGAAGAAGTATCGGCATAGTTGGAAATCAACCAGCTTTTCTAGCTGGAGTTCTGGATATCAATTCAAGTGTAAAAGCAGCTCGTTTTGTTAGGTTTTGTGATTCGTTTAATGTTCCTCTTTTGGTATTGGTGGATGTCCCTGGATTTATGCCAGGCACTGATCAGGAGTGGAACGCCATTATTAGTAACGGGGCAAAATTATTATATTCTTTTTGTGAGGCCACCGTACCGAGAATAACTGTCATAATCCGCAAAGCCTATGGAGGAGCCTATGATGTGATGAATTCAAAGCACATTGGAGCGGATCTAAATTTTGCCTGGCCTGCTGCCGAGATTGCGGTAATGGGTGCAAAAGGAGCGTCGGAGATCATTTTTAAAAAGGAAATAGCGGAATCAAAGGATCCTGTGGCCAAATTAAGCGAAAAGGTTGACGAGTATACAGAGAAATTTACCAACCCTTATTTAGCTGCAAATAGGGGTTATATTGATGAGGTGATTCTGCCAGAGAATACCCGGTTAAAATTAATAAGGGGCTTCGACATGTTACAAAATAAAATAGATAAACTCCCCCGTAAAAAGCATGGTAACATACCCTTATAATTGAAGCCTTATTTATGACTGATAACAAAGTGGCCTTAATTACTGCAGCTGGAAAAGGAATGGGAGCTGCCTGTGCACGTGAGCTTCATCATTCGGGCTACCGTCTGGTGTTGATGTCTCCTTCAGAAAATGTGGTAAAATTGGCCCATGAATTAGGTGCGAAGTATTTACAAGGATCGGTGACTGACCTTTCAGCTTTACAATGTTTTGTGGAATTGGCCATGTCGGAATATGGAAGAATTGACGGGGTGGTGAATAATACCGGTCATGCAGCCAAAGGAGATTTGTTGAAGCTCACCGATCAACAATGGGCAGAAGGGTTTGAACTACTATTTTTGAATGTGGTAAGGATGTCAAGACTAGTGGTTCCTATAATGTCAAATCAAGGGGGTGGATCAATAGTAAATATTTCCACTTTTGGCGCTATAGAACCAACGTTAGATTTTCCGATTTCATCAGCGGTAAGAGCGGGGCTGGCCGGTTATGTAAAGATGTTTTCCCAACAATATGGTCCCATGGACATCAGAATGAACAATGTTCTCCCCGGATATATTGACAGCTATGAGGTGAATTCATCAATAACCGATTACATTCCATTGCATAGACCGGGTAAAACAGAAGAAATCGCCAAAACTGTAAAATTTTTATTGTCAGAAGAAAGTGGATACATTT
>JAPUIM010000370.1 GCA_027297025.1 Bacteroidota bacterium
GGTGGATACGGGGAACATTGACTGCTTCTTGCATGGTCATTCCAAAATCCGCTACATTAAGGATGGCCTGATAGATTTGAGTAATAATGGTTGAACCACCATTGGTACCTAACACCATAAATAATTGCCGGTTTTTTTCCACTATGGTAGGGGTCATTGAACTGAGCATCCTTTTTTGAGGTTTTATGGCGTTTGCTTCTGATCCTACTAGTCCAAACTGGTTGGGATGTCCAGGTTTGATACTGAAGTCATCCATTTCGTTGTTAAGAAAAAACCCTGCACCTTCCACCATTACTTTTGAACCATAGTTGCCGTTGAGGGTAGTTGTGATTGAAACAGCATTGCCATAAAAATCTACAATGGAAAAGTGGGTGGTCTCAATACTTTCAATTATTTCCACCTGACCCTCTTTGATATCGGAAGAGGCAGTTTTGGTATTGAGATCAATATCCGACATGCGCTCCCATAAGTAGAGGCTATCCAGCAAGTCTTGCTGCGGCACAGGATAAAAATCAGGATCGCCCAGATAGGTCGCGCGATCGGCATATACCCTTCTTGCCAGTTCGGTCATCACGTGCAAAGTGTTTGAGTGCCTGAATCCCCATTCCTGAAAAGGAAATTTTTCAGATCCTTTAAGTAGTTGTAATAAGGCAATGCCCCCGCTAGAAGGAGGTGGCATTGAAATGATCTTGAGATCTTTGTAATAACCCATCAACGGTTCCCGCCAAATTGCTTCATAATTTTCCAGGTCCTGGTGGGTAATGATGCCATTTCCTTTTTCCATTTCTATCAAAATTAAGTCAGCAGTGGTGCCCCTGTAAAATCCATCCCTTCCCTGGTCCCGGATGCGTACCAGGGTTTGGGCCAATTCCTTTTGGATAAGGCTATCGCCTTCCTGCCAGGGTTGTGCTTTGAGTACCGGGATATCATAGGTATTATTCTCAATTAGTTGTTGCCGGTAGTCGTTAAATTTTCGGGCTTCTCCAGTTGTAAGACGGATCCCATTCCGGGCTAGGGCGATAGATGGTTCCACTAACTCGGCAAAACCCAATTTTCCGTACCGATCATGTAATTTTACCATTCCATCTACCACTCCCGGAACCCCTGTTGCCAGGGCTCCAAATAAGCTCAAACCCGTAACAACCTCCTCATTTTGGTCCAAATACATATTTTCGGAAGCAGCAGCTGGTGCTTTTTCCCTGAAGTCAAGGCTACCTGCAAGCCCATCAGCCAAACGGAACACCGCAAAACCTCCGCCACCAATGTTCCCCGCTCGCGGATAAACTACCGCCAAGGCAAACTGCACAGCTACTGCTGCATCGAAAGCGTTACCGCCTTTTCTCATGATGATCACTCCCACCTCAGTGGCCAAAGGATGAGCAGAGACCACCATAGCACTATCAGCCAGTTGCCCCAGGGTAGGCGATTTATGGGGTGGGCCATCTCCAGGTGAAGACTGGCATCCTGGTAATAACAGACAGAAAAGAAAAAAGATGATGGAATTTTTTAAAGTCATTTTTAATTTTATGACTTTTATGTCTTAAAATGAAAAGATCAAAGAAAATATTTTTAGCGTTCGCGGTGCTATTTTTTGTGGTTTTGATTTTGGTGTCCTATGATTTCTACCAACATTCAGCCTTTCCAGGTACCAAAAAACAAAGGCCAGAAATGCATCTTCCCGCTGATACAGTGAAAACAGACTCAATCCCGCACTTGTTAAAAAAATGATACCCCTGTCAGGGTAATATCGGAATATTTTGTCTTATATATATATTGAGCTTTAACTTGGGGGAACTAATTAATTATTTGTATTATTTAATATATTTATCGAACCAAGCCGTTTTTAAATTATGATCAAATTACTTTTTCGCAGGATCGGCATTTTATTTTTTTTCTGGGTAGTTTCTTCCTGCGCCTATGACGAACTGGAAATGTCCGAACCAATAGATTGTGAGTCGGTGACCTTTACTGCCACTATTTTGCCTATAATCAGTACAAGCTGTGCTATAACCGGATGTCATGTACCGGGAACAGGTCGTCAAAACTTTATGGACAACAACACTATAAAGAATAACGCTGAGGAAATAGAAGAAAGGACCCAAATAAGGGACATGCCTCGGCGAGGATCACTGACTCAGAAACAAATTGACCAGATCGCCTGTTGGGTAGATAACGGTGCTCCTTTAAATTAAAGTAGTAATGAGGTTTAAATTCTTTTTTACTTTATTGGTTTTAGCAAGTGTCTCAGGAGTAGAGGCGCTGGGGCAGAAATACATAACGGAATCGGGTACTGTTTCATTTTTTTCATACGCACTTATCGAGAATATAGACGCCACCAATTCCAGGATCACCAGCATTTTCGATGCAGATAATGGCAACCTGGTTTATTCAATCCCCATTAAACATTTCGAATTTGACAAATCTCTGATGAAGGAGCATTTCAACGAGAATTACCTGGAATCGGAGAAATTTCCCAAGTCCATTTTTAAAGGAAAACTGGAGGGATTCCAGAAAAAGGATGGCTCACAGGAAGTCAGGGCGATAGGGGAACTTCTTATTCATGGGGTTACCAAACACGTGGAAATACCAGGCACCATAGAAATGCAGGAGGGTAAAGTGATAATAAATGCCAAGTTCATCATAGCAGTGGCTGATTATGAGGTGGAGATACCCTCTTTATTGTTTCAGAATATTGCTGAAAAGGTTGAGGTAACACTCAACATAAATTATAAACTATATGAAAAATAAACTATTCCTTATAATACTGGGGGTTTTTTGTGCTTTTCCAGTTTATTCCCAGGATGATCTGATGGATCTTTTGGAGGAAGAATCAGAAAATCAAAATGAGATCGATTACACCACGTCCACTTTCAAGGCTACCCGTTTGCTCAATGGCCATTCTGTTGAAACCCGGGATAATGGCTCCTTGGTCTTTATGATCTCCCATCGTTTTGGCAGTGTGGAAACAGGCATCCGGAATTTTTTTGGCTTGGATGATTCCAATATTCGACTGGCATTGGAGTATGGAATTAGTGATGCTATTGATATTGGCTTTGGGAGGAGCTCATTCAAGCAGATGATCGATGGATTTTTTAAGTATAAGTTGCTGGGCCAAAGCTCCGGGGCAAAGGTCTTTCCCGTCACCTTGACCGGTTTTGCCAGTATCGGCATCAATTCACAGGAGAGTTCCAACTTCACTGATCCTGAGGTCGACTTTTCTGATCGTGTGGCTTATTCCTACCAGCTATTGATTGCGCGAAAATTTAATAGCGCCATTTCTCTTCAAGTCATGCCCACCCTGATACATCGAAATCAAGTGGTGACCATTGAAGATAACGATATCTATGCTGTGGGTTTTGGCGGTCGTTATAAATTTTCCAAACGTACCTCTATCAATTTAGAATACTATTTACAATTCAA
>JAPUIM010000371.1 GCA_027297025.1 Bacteroidota bacterium
GTTTTTGATCGCATTGGCGATACCATAGGAAACTGAAGGAATAATTACAATACGTTTTGGTTCTAGACAATTTATAAGATGTGAAAAAACCTTTCTCAATTCCTCTGCCGGTTCAAAAAAATCTTTTTCATGAATATTAAAGGGAAGGCGTTTCTTTTTGATACCTTCAATACCCGCTTTTTCTGCCACTTTTAACCCCGGTGCCATATATGCGCAATTGAGATATGTTACATCTTCTGGTAAAAAGAACTCCTCTTTTTGGCAAGTGATCATTTGTAATCGGGCAACCGGGCTGGTAAGAAGTTTGAAAATAGGAAAACTTTGGGAAACCAGGTTAAGAGACAGTAAAGGATTTTGGAATATTATCCAATATCTCTAATAGTTTTTCTTCAGCGATAGGTTTGACCAAATAACCCGAAATAATCTGGAAGTTTTGGGCTTTTTCAATATCAGTTTCATTCACCGATGAAGTTACCAGGTAGATGGTGACTTTTTTTTTCAGCTGTGGTTGAATAATCAGGAATTCCTGTAGGAACTCCCATCCATCCATTACCGGCATATTTAAATCCAGGAGAATAAGTTCCGGAAGTTTTGATTGATTAGCGAGATTCTGATTAAAGAAATTGATGGCTGTCTCACCATCCATAAATTTCAGAATGGTTTTAGCCAATTTGTTTCTTGAGATGGTGCGCTCCATGATGTAATGGTAAACTTCGTCATCATCTACCAGGCATATGGTGTCCACTTTAGACATTTTAAAAGACTATGTTAAAAGTTGTACCCACTCCTTCTTTACTCTCTGCCCAAATTCTTCCTCCTATTGCTTCAACTTGTGTCCTGGTAATAAACAATCCGTGTCCTTTTGCCTCTGAATTACGGTGGAACGTTTTTCCCAATCCAAACAATTTTCCTCCATGCTTTTTCATATTGATTCCTAATCCATTGTCATTCACTGAAAGATGGATCTTTCTATTGAGGTGATCCGAATTTATCTTTATTACCGGATCTCGATAAGGGGATTTATATTTCAAAGCATTAGATAGAAAATTCAAGAAGATATTTTCTAAATATATGGGGGGATAGGATATCTTGGGAGCGTTTTTAAAATCATAAATTATTTCGGCTTTTTTCTTTTTAATATCGCTATTGAGAATCCTCAGGGTTTTTCCCAATACTTCTTCAAATGTGAGCGTCTCTTTATTTATTTCGGTGTCATTATTGATTTTCACCGCTTCTATAACTTGATTCAGGGTATTGTTTAAAACATGGGCAGAAGATTTTATTTTCTCCATGCATTTGACTTGTTCATTTTCAAATTCTTCCCGTTCTAACAAATCTGTGAGCATCATGATGTTGGCAATAGGCCCGCGTAGATTATGAGAAGTGATATAAGCGAATTCGGCCAATTGTTTATTTTGACTCATCAATCTATTGGCAAAGGACTTTAATTCATTGGTATTCTTTTTTACAAAAGTGATGTCACGGGCAATAGCATACCAATGGCCGCTTTCAGGTTCAAGGGTGCAAGACCACTCAAGCCAAATGTAATCACCTTCTTTTTTCCGATATCTGTTTTCAAATGATATGGACAAGTGACCTAGGGAAAGCTTTTCAATTTCCATTTTGGTCTTTCTTATATCAGAGGGATGTATGAATTCGTAGAAGGGAGTAGCTTTAAGTTCCTCAATGGTATATCCTAATTTTTTTTCCCAGTTGGGATTGAGGTCTTCGAAATAGCCATCTTCATTGGCAATACAGGCTAAATCCTGGGTCATGTGGAAAAATTTGTAGTAGTCTAGCTTGTCCGAGGTAATGACGTTAATCATATCTAATTGTTTTCTCCTTGACTCCGAGTTACCTTAACCGCGATTAATAGAAAATATAATTGTGTTACTTTTATAATATATATTACATTAACAATTTAACGTAAATAGTTTTAAAAAGATAATAACATATGGAATTATTTTAATAATAAATGTAAATGATTCTTGGGAGGCTATGTTTTAACACAAAATGAGTGAAACAAGTGGTTGAAATATTTCATGAGACTATCCATATTCTTGCTTTGATAGCCCATAATTTTTAAGTGCAACTGGATACTTGCTTACTACTGGTCAATCTTCAAAATCAACTTTAGAATGGGCACCATCGCAATAGGGTTTATTGGATGATTGTCCACATCGGCAAAAAGCAGTAACCTTTTCTTTAAGCTGCTCATTTCCATCCTTATCCTTCACCAATATTTCACCATGTACCAGAAGAGGACCCTTAGGCATTATTACTACCTTAACCGATGCAGATTTTATGGTCCCAGATTCAGCTGAATCCTTAATGTAGGACAGTGCTCCAGATGGACATTGGTCTACCTGCTCAATGATTTCCTGGGTAGATGCTCCCTCTGTAGTGACCCAGGGTCGTTTGTTGGGATCAAAAACCTGCGGCAATCCTTTAAAGCACAGCATGGAATGGATGCATTTGTGAGGTTGCCAAATTACCGTGACCTCTCCATTGCTATATCTTTTGGTGATCTCTTTCATTTCTTTTGTTATTGGATTCTGATTTTTTATCATTATTACCAAACTACATATTAATAATTTACCAGATCATGATCAAAAAACTGAACAGTTACCTTATTATAATACTAACATCAAGTTTGGGTTGGTTGTTAATCCGGGTTTACAAATTTGAGTGCTCTCACTTTCTTAATGGTAAATCCTATTAATGCCAGTGTAAAAAAGGAAATGATAGATATCTCAATATTATTTGCATCAAATTCCTTATCAAATAGTAGATAAAACACTTTAAACAAATTGATCAATCCAATAAACGTAGACACTCCCACGACCAGATACATGATCAGGTTGGTAAGTGCGCTGTTTAATAAATGGTGTCCTAACAATTTGGGATCATTTACCAGTATTATTAAGAAATAGGCTATTAGAGGAAGAAGAAAACCGTTAATGGCCTGGGCCAAAATGATTACCGGTATGGGTTTTAGATTTAGCATACCGAATATCAACCCAGTTACTAACACCAGTATCCAGATACTTCGGTAATTAAACGAAGTCGTGCCCCATTTATCATCTGATTTACCCCAAATACTTTGCGCCGTGATAGCTGCCGCTAATGGGGCAGTGATTGATGAAGTAAAGCCAGCAGCAAACAATCCTATACCTACTAAATATTCGGCACCTGCTCCTAATGTAGCAGACATGGATTGAGCCAAAGCCTGAAAAGTAAAATCCCCATTAATGGAAGTGCCCACTAACACTACTGCCATTGAAATAATACCTCCAATAAGTATGGCAATACTAATACCAAAACGCATCTCCTTGATCGTTTGACCTTGACTTATTCCTGATGCCAAAAACAGATTATAGGGAACAATAGTGGTGCCAATAAGGCTGATAACATATATCCCTGAACCAGTTGGCAAGGAGGGGGTAAAGGCCGATTTAATTACTGTCAATGCCGACCAATCAAGTTGCAAGGCTACCGTACAAAAGCCCACACCGATTATTCCAACTATTATCCCCATAAAGTGAGCCACATTTTTGTAATTACCAAACCACAACAAAAGGGCTCCCACCATTACAATCAAAGCAGTAAAAATCGAAGGATGTATATCGTATATCAGTCCAAGACCTGAAATTGCTCCAAGTATGTTTCCGGTTTGATAAGCCACGCAGCCAAATATGATTGATATTGACAGCAATAGTTTTATCCATTTGCTTTTTTCGCCATATTTTTCCGCGATGGCCTCACCCATATTTTTACCTGATCCAATGGTAATTCTGGCGGAGGCTTCCTGCAAAAAAATACAAGCGATTGTAGAAAATGTGAGTGTCCATAGTAAATCTGTATGATACAGGGCACCAGCGGCGGCGGCGGTTGTTACAGTGCCAGGTCCTATAAAGGCTGCCGATATTACCGACCAAAATAAAATACTTAATAGCCCCTTTTTATTTAGCATAGTTTTAAATCTTGCCGTAGCCTCCGCCTCCCGGCGTCAGTATAAATACAGTATCTCCAGGAAACATTTCTTTTCCATCAATTCCACCTAGCTTTTCTTTTTGTCCCCCTTTTCGAACAATATACTGATTTCCCATTTTCCCATTTTTCCCACCTTTTAAGCCATATGGTGCTACATTACGATGCTGGCTTAAAGTGGTCAGTGATACTTTTTCCAAAAATGTGATCACTCGGATGATCCCATCCCCTCCTTTCCATTTACCTTTTCCTCCTGAGTTTTTCCTAATTGCCATTTTTTCCAATCGTACAGGATACCTGAACTCCATGATCTCAGGATCAGTAATGCGGGTGTTGGTCATATGTTGGTGAACAGCCGAAGCGCCATCAAATCCTTTTCCAGCTCCTGTACCACCAGCGATGGTTTCATAAAAACCGAATTTTTGATTACCAAATAATAAATTATTCATGGTTCCTTGGCTACATGCTGCTAAACCCAAAGCTTTAAGTAGGGTATCAACCAATCGCTGACTGGTTTCGGTATTCCCTCCAACTACGGCAGGACACCTATCCGGGTCTTGGTCAAAAAAGGGATTGAGAATACCGAGAGGAATGTGCATCTCTACCGCTTTCATAATGCCTTCATTTAAGGGTAATTCCCGGTCGATCAGTATTCGCATTACATACAAAACCGCACTGGTAACAATGGATGGGTTGGCATTTAGATTGCCTGCATGAACTGGAGCGCTGTGTGTGAAATCGATGTTTATTTTTTTGTCTAAGATTTCAAAATTCACCTGAAGAGGACTTCCATCATCTAGATTTTCTTTAGCCCCAAAATGACCCTTTCCCAGGAATAATAAGCGATCTAATAAACATTGGTGGGCATAGCTATTTAAACGATCCATATACCGTCGTACCTGGGAAGTACCCACTTGATCACATAGTTTAAGCAATGATTCCTGACCCAACCGAATGGAAGCCAAGGCGGCATTGAGGTCAGCCAGGTTTTCCTCCAAAGCCCGTGTAGGGTATTTGGATTTGATAAGCAATCTTTTGATCTCCTCCCATTGAACCATTCCATTTTTCACCAGGTAAGTGGGCTCGATCACCACTCCTTCTTCCAGCAAAGATCTGGCATCAGGTGGCATGGAACCAGGTCTTTTACCTCCTATTTCAGCGTGATGGGCTCGATTAGCCACATAACCGATCAAATATTTTTTTTCGTTAAAAACCGGTGCTATTAAGGTAATGTCAGGGAGGTGTGAGCCTCCATAGGCCGGATGATT
>JAPUIM010000372.1 GCA_027297025.1 Bacteroidota bacterium
CAAGTATGGTAGGCGCCGACCTTATGGAGTATTCATTATGCAATCTTTCGAGGATCGGCGTTGTAGAATATCGTTTGAAACTCCTACCGCCATCATCACTTACTGCCAGTCCGGTAAACAACATATAAGGCACTCTCACAGTTCTTTGAAAACCTACATAATACAGCAATTTTCTGTCACCATGATTGATAACACAGGAAGGGGCAACGCCACAATCATCAAACGTCCCCAGGTCACCAATATCAAGCACCGGTTCAGGTGAAACATACAAAATCTTGCTGGGGTCCTTGCTATCTACTTCAATATAGGCAATTCTTCCAAATCTATTTTCATCCGTGGCAGCGAAGTAGATTCTTAACCGATGCTCATCGACCATATCCGGTGTCGGCATAAGTCCATAGTATTTTGACCACCAATTCTTGGGATCAGGTGCATAAATCAACCCTTTTTTAATCCACTTCATCTTGCGTCATTTCAAATTTCTCATAAACGCTTAGGGGGTCTGGTTTTGAAACTTGCCCTTTGTATAACTCGCCCTGTACAGTATTTTTGACTATCATCGCCCCGGCGCCAATCAGACAATCATCAGCAATTCTTAAGTTGTTGGTAATGGTGGCATTGACGCCTATAAAACAATATTCACCAATTTCAACAAACCCCGACACAACCACATGGGAAGCCAAAAAGCAATGATTATTGATTTTAGAATGATGCCCGATATGGTTTCCACTCCAAAGGATAACGTTTGAACCCAATTCAACAAACGGTTGAATTACATTGTTTTCAAAAATGAAACAGTTATCCCCTATTCTTGCGTTGGGCCAGAGGATGGCCCTAGAGCTGATATAATTTGCTAATTTATAACCTTTGTCTTTTGCCTGATAATATATTCTGGCTCGGTGTCGATTGAGTTTGCTGTAAGTCATCGCAATAAACATTTCAAACTCATCAATATTGTAACGCTCTTCGACATTCTCAAAAGCGATGACCGGCAGATTGAATAACTCTGGCCGGTCTAAGAAATCTTGGGAAACGGTAAAAGCAACCACTTCATACTCAGAATCATAGGTAAAATATTCACAGGCAACTTCGGCAAATGCGCTGTCTCCGAATATAATCAGTTTTTTGTCCTTCTTTTTCATAGCTTATAACTTTCTGATGAGGATATCTTCTCTTCGATTTGCCATTGCAAGAGAGCTCTCCTGGGGCAAAAGATAAGTATCTTATCCATAATTTCTATATCTTTGTAAAATTGACAATATTACTCCATCATCAATCAGGTCAGTTTCAAAAATAGAAAATTCACCTTCTGGTATTTCATTTGTGCCCGTATATTCTTGATGGTATTTGATCCCAGCTTCTGACTTAAAAAATCTCTTTCGCTTGCATACATTTGGAATATCTCCAATTAACAATTCGCCTTCATCTTTAAGTAAGGACAAAGCCTTATCTATAAACTTGAAGATATTACCTTTATTGAACACATAGTGGAAAACACTATAGGTTAAGATGGAATCGACCTTATCTCCATATCTTTCAAATACCTCTGGAACATCTGGAAAGTAACCTGGAATCTTTCTGATAAAGTCCTCATTTGGAAGCAACTCCAACATCTCTTGTGAATCGATCGCAACCAATGTATGATTATTTTTTCTACAGCGCTCTATCATCATAATTGCCAAGCCACTACAGCCAATGCCTATATCTAAAATAACTTTATTAGATTGATTAAAATATTTTAGCTTCGAGATAATGTCATTAAAAATCAACGCTTCTTTTCCTTTTCTATACGAGTCAGGAAATCCAATTTTCTGGTACATACTCAAAGAATTATCCAGGGCTAAGATTCTAAAGTCATTAAATGTCAGGTTTTTGAATCTCTCAATATCGATATTTTTCATTAATTAGAGCCTATTCTAAAGGTCAACCCTTAAAAAGTGTGCGTTATGTTTCTTTTTTATTATCGGCTAGATCATACATTTTGATTACCTTTTGCTTATAAAAAAATATCCTGTTGCCAGATTGTGTTTTCATTAAATCTGACGTCCCATTAACGAGCCTGCTTTTTTTATTTCATTTCGTGTCAAACTTAACTTCAGAGATCCTCTATCCTGCCGATAAATATATTAGGATAGGAAATCAAAAGCGAGCAAGAGACCTCTACTGGAATAGCATGCCCGATAATATTATACAGACCGAAGATTTGGTCACTATCACCCGTGTCGACGAATATTCCACCGCAAGAGAATCTGCTGACTCTTTATTCAAGCAGGGAAGCACACTGATACAAGAAGGTAATATAGCGGAAGGGTTTAGTGTACTTCACGAAATCTTCAAATTGAAGCCGAACCATTTCCAGACATTAGACCTGTTAGGTGATCTTAGTAGTAGATTTGGAAAAGCTCAAGAAGCGCGCGAGATCTGGAGGTCAGCGCTTTATCTTCAACCAGCGAACCAGGGACTCCGCAACAAGCTTGGATTACAAAAAATACCAGACCTGACTCAATTAAAGCGCCTCGGTAAGCCGGTGGAGTGTTCAATAATTATCCCGGTTTTCAATCAGATACACCATACAAAGCGATGCTTGGATTTTATACAAAAAAACAGTCCCAAGCATTGTTACGAAATCATTGTGGTGGACAATCATTCCACGGATGGAACTGAGGAATTCCTGCAGGAAGCGGCCGGTTTAAAAGTGATTCGGAATGATACAAATTTGGGCTTTGCCAAAGCATGCAATCAGGGCGCCAACGCTGCCGGCCATGACTTTATTTTATTTCTCAACAATGATGTGGAGGTTCAGGAAGGCTGGCTTACCC
Organism: Bacteroidota bacterium; assembly: GCA_027297025.1. GTDB lineage: Bacteria > Bacteroidota > Bacteroidia > Cytophagales > Cyclobacteriaceae > JAPUIM01. The sequence continues at coordinate 2,820 of JAPUIM010000372.1, forward strand.
CTTTGGTTACCACTTTAATCAAAGACCCAGAAGTCGCCGTGGTTGGCTCAAAGCTACTATATCCAGACGGTACGATTCAACATGCGGGGGTCGTTACTGTCGATGACAGAGAACGTGACAACCCCC
>JAPUIM010000373.1 GCA_027297025.1 Bacteroidota bacterium
AGCGATGAACGATGTTTATAACTTCAAATTTGCCAGTGCAGAAAAACAATTTAGGTGGATCAAACAAAAGTACGGTTGGCATCCACTGCCTTATTTTCTCTTGGGCCTCAGTCAATGGTGGAAAATCACTTCCAATATCGAAGTAACTGACTATGACAATGATTTATACGCTTACATGGATACCTCTATTGTCCTGGCCAAGAGGTTGTACAAGCTTGATGAGAATAACGTAGAAGCAGCTTTTTTTCTGGCCGCAGGATATGGTTTCAAAGGGCGTTTACTTTCTGAAAGAAGGAAGTGGAGGAAAGCGGCAGTAGCAGGTAAGAACGCCTTAAAATACCTGGAGATATCCAAAGGAAATGAAGATTTCTCTCCGGAATTATTATTTGGTGATGCCCTGTATAATTACTACTCGGTGTGGATACCTGAAAATTACCCAATGCTAAAACCAATTTTGTTGTTCTTTTCCAAGGGTGATAAGGAGTTAGGGATAAAACAATTACGAGAGGTGGCCTCCAATGCGTTTTATACCAGAACAGAAGCCCAGTTTTTTCTCATGCGCATCTTAGCTGGAGAGGAAAATGATCTAATTGGGGCTCTTCAACTAGCAGAATATTTATCGGAAACCTTTCCGGATAACGCATATTTTCATAGATATTATTCCAGGTTACTCTATAACACCGGTCAATTTCGGCCGGCTGAAAAGGAATGTTTGAAGATCATCGCTAAAATAGATAGCGGCATGGTCGGTTATGAAGCCACCAGTGGAAGATACGCAGGATTTTTCCTGGGACAGATCTATCAGGCATTCAAACTCAAGGAAATGTCAAAGCACTATTATCAAAGAGCGGTGACCTTTGGTGAAGAAATAAAAGCTTATGATTCAGGGTATTATCTTCATTCTTTAATAAATTTGGCCCAATATGCCAAAGATGAAGGTGATATACCTCTGGCAAAAAAGTACATAAAAACGGTAAAAAAGAGGGCTAAAAGAAAAAGCTCAGCTCACAAAAGGGCTAGAGAGTTTTTCTAAATACCAAATAAATAACCAATTTGATATAATGGACTTAAAGGATTTGATAGTTACCCCTTTTTTGATTCTGGTAGTATACTTTTTTGCTTATGCAATCCGAAATATGGTTTCGGATAATTGGACACGCAGGTATTTTATTCCGGCATTGTCGTTAAAAATTGTGGGCGCCATACTCCTGGGAGTTATTTATCAATTCTACTACAGTGGTGGGGACACTTTCGGGTATTTTACCTATGGCAGTAAATTCATTTGGGATGCTATTCTGGACTCCCCGATTAATGGTTTGAAGCTCATATTTTCCTACAATGGAGAACATCAACCGGAAACCTTTATATATAGTTCCAAAATCAATAATTTTCACAGTTCTTCTGCTTATTTTGTTACTCGGGTTAGCGCTTGGTTTGCCCTACTCACCTTTCACACCTATTCGGCCACCGCCGTTTTATTTGCGGTTTTTAGTTTTAGTGGATTATGGGCTATGTTCAGAACTTTCTATAACTTTTATCCCAGGTTGCACTTGCACTTTGCAGTAGCCATTTTCTTCATTCCCTCATTGTTCTTTTGGGGATCGGGAATACTTAAAGACACCTTGTCGATTGGTGCAATGGGTTGGATGGTTTATGCATTTTACCTTATGTTTTACAGAGGTAAATATTTGAAAGGGGGCATTATCTTCATAGTATCGACCTATCTTCTTTATAGTGTCAAAGTGTATATTTTATTGTCTTTGCTGCCTTGTATGATCGTTTGGCTTTATATGTTATTTAATAAGAGGATCAGACCTATCGCACTTAGATTGATTTCTTTACCTACCACCTTAATATTGTTTGGTTGGCTGGGATACTGGTTGGTATTAGAGGTGGGTGAATCCAATGAAAAGTATAATATTAATAATTTGGCCAACACTGCTCAAATAACTGCCTACGATATTGGATTCTGGACAGGTAGAGATGCAGGTTCCGGTTATGCTTTAGGAGAGTTAGATGGTACGTTTTCCAGTATGCTGAAATTGGCGCCTCAGGCCATCAACGTTTCCTTGTTTAGGCCCTATTTATGGGAAGTTAAAAATCCATTGATGTTGCTGGCTGCTTTGGAAAGCCTTTTGATGCTGTTGATAACATTCTGGGTGCTGGTAAAAGCGGGCCTCTGGGTATTATTAAAACAATTGGTTAGTAATCCAGTGGTTGCATTTTGTTTTGTTTTCTCTATTGTTTTAGCATTTGCTGTTGGGGTTTCCACCTTTAATTTTGGCACCCTGGTGCGGTATAAAATCCCACTGATTCCGTTCTATTTAATTGGTTTGGCCATTGTTTGGTACTATGCAAAAAGGGATAAGAAGTTATCAGAATTAGCATCTTTAGAATAATCTCTAACTACTCTTTTCCGTCCGTTCTTTCCTAATTCCTTTCTTAAATTTTCATTTTGAATGAGCTTTTCAAGATTGTTAAACCAATCTTTTTGGTTAAGACACAGATAACCGTTTTCACCATCTTTTACTATTTCGGTATTGACCCCGACCGGTGACACCAAAACCGGAATGCCCATGGCCATAAACTGTAATGCTTTAAGCCCACACTTTCCTTGGGCCCACTGATCATTTTCCAGGGGCATTACCCCAATGTCAATTTTTTGCAGATCACTGATCTCAGTTTTTTTATTCCAGGGTAAAAATTGAAATGAATCAAGATCGAATTCCGGTGATTGATTGGATATAACCAAAAATTGGAGATTGAATTTTTTTTCAAGCTGGGTGATAATGGGTAGCAGGGCATGAAGATATTCAAGTGTGGAATGAGTGCCGGTCCAACCAATGGTCACGGTTTGATCATCTGGGTTTTGAGAAGATAATCCTTGAAAGTAATCGGTATCTATGGTGGTAGGATTGAGAACCACCTTTTGGTTATACTTTTTTGCATAATTTGCTAAAAAGTCATTCCCGCAACTCACCAGATGACTCCATCTGCATATCCACCCTGTTTTTTGATGCCATTTGAACTTTGAAGCTACCTTATTTTCCTTTGAAGTGTTGGGTAGCCAAATGGCATCATCAAAATCATAGATGATTTTCTTTCTGAAAATCTTAGCGATTATCCATTCAAATATGGGGGGACCCACCGGAGTGGCCTCCCTATGAATAAACACCCTATCGTATTGAGGAACAGAAAGAAGTAACAGGATTCGGTGGAAAAAACCTTTGACAATGCCCATACTCTTGGCCCAGAAATGACCTTTTTTATAGAATATTTTCCAAACCCCAGGACTTAAGAAGGAAACTATTCTTAGGGTATGACCCTCCCTATTGAGCACATCTAAGTATTGCTCAAATCGAAATCGTTGCGATGGCGCTTCTCCCGTGGGATATGGTATGATAAATAAAATTTTCATTACTCAAAGGAGTCGATATTCACCAAGCCTTAGTATTACCGGCTAAGTGAAAAAATTCAAATGGTAAAACAATATTCATATTTTGTTTTGGACTTGTAATTAAATAATTTCGCAGAATTATTGCTTCTCATGAATAGTAAGGCCAAATTTCCCAATAAATTCGAAGGATAAGCCATTCCCTATTAAATTTTCCCTAAAATTTTTGAAACAATATCAATCGGTGGTATGAAAGAATTAAAATATACCTTTAGATATATCGACCACTGTAATATGTGTAACGCAGATAACACCCAATTTAAGGTATTGGGAAAGAGGCTTAACCAATCTCATGGAATGTTTCCAAAAACCAAAATGGGCATTTCAACAACCATTATTAAATGTAAAATCTGTGGATTGATTTTTTCCAATCCCCAGCCAATACCCGATAATCTACAAGATCATTATGGAACTCCACCGGAGGAATACTGGAAAGACAGTTATTTTGAGATTGATGAAAATTACTTTTCAGGTGAGATAACGTGGCTAAAACAATTTATCGAGGTTAAAACCGGAATCAAAACCTTGGATATCGGGGCGGGGCTAGGAAAATGTATGATAGCTTTAACTAAAATAGGATGTGAAACATATGGTTTGGAACCATCAGAACATTTTTACCAACGAGCTATAGAAAAAATGGGAATAAGC
>JAPUIM010000374.1 GCA_027297025.1 Bacteroidota bacterium
GTGCCACCGATCAGATGCCCGGTTTAAGCCAGGGTGATCGTTTCAAAGCGGATATGGAGGGGGCAATTTCCTTGTACAGCGTTTCAAACCAACCAACCTATACTATATATAGCTATGAGTCGGAATAAAGAAATTAATAGATAATATTTAGAACAATGAATAGCCTAAGGTGGTCAATAATAATCTCGTTGGGTTGTTTGATTTTAGCGGGTTTGTTATTATCCAATCTGCCCTCTCGGAAGCAACAAGTGATCAGTAATTTGAGTAGTTATAATCTTAACAAACTGCGCAAAACTCCAGGATCACCTTTTTTTCAAGAACGATATCCAACCGACAATGCCCAGGCCCGGGAGAATTATAATTATAATCGATTGATAGATCCCAGGACTGGGAATATCCCATCTCAGATCAAGGAAAAAGAGATGGCCTTCGCTCTTTCAAAAGTACCATCGCAACAACCTATAACTTTTAGAGTTGGAGGTATTCCTTTTGCTCCTGGCAATCAAACTTCAAACTGGGTAAACCGTGGCCCTTTTAATGTAGGAGGCAGAACCCGGGCATTGGCAATTGACCTTGATAATGAGAGCAGGATTTTTGCGGGTGGAGTTTCCGGCGGTATGTGGCTTTCCGAAGATGGAGGCTCTACCTGGAACAAAACCACCGGTTCCAATGAGATCCAAAGTGTCACAGCTATTGTTCAAGACCCCAATACAACCAGTGTATGGTATTACACAACTGGAGAAAACACCGGCAACTCTGCCAGTGGGAGCGGTGCCTTTTTTGTGGGGAGCGGGGTGTACAAATCTACCGATGACGGTGACAGCTGGTCCATTCTTCCCAATACCGTTGGTGGTTCCCCGGTGCTATTTGATAGTGACTTCGATTTAATCCATAATGTGGTGGTTGATCCCACCAACAGTGATGTGTATTTGGCGGCTTTTGGGGTTATTATGAAGTCGACTGATGGGGGTGATAATTTCTCCAATGTGCTGGACGGGAACGCTGGCAATACCGGCGAATCCTTTACTGATATCGTGGTTACCAGCACTGGAATATTATATGCAACCTTGGAAAGCACTACAGATATGCCTGGAATATGGAGGTCGACTGATGGCACAAGCTGGACTGAAATTACTCCCTCTATGCCTAGTAACCCCGATTTTCCAATATTATATAACCGCATGGTATTGGGCATAGCCCCTTCGGATGAGGATATTGTTTATCTGTATGCCGAAACTCCTGGTTCAGGGGCTATTGAGCATAACTTTTGGAGATACAATGATAACACTGGAGTGTGGATGGACCGCACTGAATTTTTACCGGGATTTGGGGGTGAAGTAGGCGATGCGGTGACCCAGGGTGGTTATGATATGTTGGTAAAAGTGCATCCAACTGATGACGATATGGTATTTATTGGAGGGATCAACCTGTTTCGTTCTTTCGATGGCTTTGCCACTTCCATCGGTCGGGAAGGTTGGATAGGAGGGTATAGCACTGCCAATAATGTGAGTATTTACCCCAATCATCATCCGGACCAGCACAGCCTGATTTTTTTCCCTTCATCTCCCGACCAGGCAATTGCAGGGCATGATGGTGGCCTGAGTTTTACCACCGATATTACCAATGACCCTGGGGTGGTCGATCCGGGAGATACTCCGGTAAATTGGACTTCATTAAACAATGGTTACTTAACTACCCAGGTATATGCTCTTTCCATAGGACCGGATGATCAGTTGATGGCCGGATTCCAGGATAATAGTACCTTTTTTACCAAAAACACCTCCTCCACTAACCCATGGTTCAATCAATTAAGTGGCGACGGCGCGTACAATGCATTTAGTAATGATGGGACATTACGTTATGTATCTGCTCAATTGGGAATGGTATTTCGACGCGAATATTCTAATGCCGACAGCGAAACGGCAATTGGTGGTGATGAAATAACTCCATCAGGTAGTAATGGATTTTTATTTATAGCACCGTTTGAGTTGGACCCCAATGATGACCAACGGATGTACATGGCAGCGGGAACCAGTATCTGGAGAAATGATGACTTGCCCAATGCAACCACCACTAATGGCTGGACCGAACTATCTAATTTGAGCAGTAATACGATTTCGGCTTTAACCATTTCTACCAATCCACCCAATATTTTATACATCGGAACTACCTCTGGGGAAATCTATAAAGTGGAGGATCCCCACACTTCGTCTCCTGTGGTAACCGACATATTTTCAGGGCAGGGATTGCCTAATGGTAATGTAAGCAGTGTTGATGTAGATCCATTTAATTTCAACGATATATTGGTGGGGTTTTCCAATTATTCTATACCCAGTGTATTTCATTCCATTGATGGCGGCGATAGTTGGACCGATATAAGCGGTGATTTAGAGGAGAATCCCAATGGAACCGGCAATGGACCATCGGTAAGGTGGGTCACCCGGGTGGGGAATAATGACCGTTATTTTGCAGGTACCAGCACCGGTTTATACTCAACTAGCACGTTGAGTGGAGCCTCTACGATTTGGACCCAGGAGAACCCTACTAAAATTGGCAGCGTAGTAGTTGATCAAGTTCGAACAAAAGATGGCCTGGTGGTAGTAGGAACCCATGGTAATGGTCTGTATAGCGCCAAATTTGAGATCAGTCAGCCCGGAGTTGAATTTGTGAATGATGAATTTCCCTATGAAGAGAGTTTTGAAAATGGGGCCAATGAGTGGGTCGCCGGGGGAATTTCCAGCTCGTGGGAACTTGGAGAACCCAACAATACTTTAATTAATCAAGCTTCTGAGGGATCTCAGGCCTGGGTCACGCATTTGGATGGATCTTACAGTTCAAATGAACAATCTTTTGTTGAGAGTCCGAAATTTGATTTTTCATCTCTTAACAAGCCTAAATTTGTCATGGATATTTGGTGGCAAACAGAAGATGGTTTTGATGGGGCCGCCTTGCAATCATCCACCGATGGGGGTCAAACCTGGAATCACATAGGATCTATAGGAGATAACACCAATTGGTATACGGGTGATGCCGAAGCACTTGGTTTTAGTGGCGTCTCCGAGGGTTGGGAAGGTCAGGATGGTAATGGAAGCGGCGAATGGATCAGAGCCAAGCATTTAGTGAAAAGTTTAAAGGGAGAAACACGGGTGAAATTCCGAATCGTTTTCGGATCTGATCTTCTGGTGCGAGATGAAGGTTTTGCCTTTGACAATGTACATATT
>JAPUIM010000375.1 GCA_027297025.1 Bacteroidota bacterium
TGGTACCTAAATACAGAAAATATGCCCCCTCCGACTGGGATGGTAACATTATGGAAGAAAAATGGACTGAAAATTATTTTGATAATGTAAAGTTCAATAACAACTTCACGCCGGATCAATTTAAACAGCCGGTCAGCTAGCGAATTTTAAATTAAAAGAGAATTTGTTGAACCCATTCTTTATTTATTGAATAAGCTAATTTTATGGGTTAATAATCACTTGTTTTTTATTTTGTCATGACTAGTACATGGTTTACTTTTGCCGGGTTAAGGGAATCAAATTTTGAAGCTATGGAAAGCATAAAAACATTGATCGGTCAAAGTTTATGCATGGTTTTGATCTGGGTCTGTTGTTCACATATGGTCCTGGGTCAGGAAACCGAAGCTACTCCCACTCCACCACCCGAACCAGAAGAATTTGTCCCCCAAAATTTGGACCAATCGTTTCAGTACCTAAAACAACATTCAGAAACCTATCAGATATACAAGGTTATTAAAGAGGAGCAGTTGAATGCTTTTTGGAAAACCGTGATGGATTCGACCCAGTTGACCAAAAATAAGCTGACTGAAGCGCGCCAGCAATTAGCTGGAAAAGAGGAAGAGTTACAAAATCTTCAAAAGGCGTCTGAGGAGAATCAACAACAATTAGAACAAGCAAACCATGAAAGTACCCGCATTTCCGTACTGGGAGTGGATGTGCTTAAAAGTAACTATGTAATTGGTATGTGGGGCTTGGTAGCCGGACTGGTGGCGTTGCTGGTTATAATAATAGCTAAATTTAAGAATAACAATTACACTACCACCAGGGTGAAGAACGATTTCCGGGAGCTGTCAGAAGAATACGGGGATTTCAAAACAAGGACCAGAGAAAAGGAAATCAAACTCAAAAGGGAGCTCCAAACTGAGGTCAATACGGTAGAGGATCTAAAAAAGAAACTTCCCTTGCACCGGGCTTAAATCCAGGCAATGGATCTTAGGCAGGAACTTCTCAAGGAACACTCCAAAGCTCAAGCTCAAAGGATTGCCAACTATATTAGTGATGATAGTCATTTGTTTGGTGAGTTGATGGACTTATTTCTCAACGAACCTTACCGTATAAACCAAAGGGCGGCATGGATCGTGAGTCATTGTGCTGATACCTACCCACATTTGATCCAACCCCATTTAAAACCCATTATTGAAAATCTTCAAGGGCCCATTCATGTAGCGGTGAAAAGAAACACCGTCAGGGTCTTGCAAGACATTGAGATTCCGGATGATCTGAAAGGGATCCTGGCCGAAAAATGCTTTGAATTTCTCACCTCTAACCAGGAACCAGTAGCGGTAAAAGTCTTTTCTATGACCATTTTGGCAAATATGGCCAAAAAATTACCTGATTTGAAAAAGGAGCTGTCTATCATTATCGAAGACCAAATGCCATTTGCATCTGCAGGTTTTATTTCCAGGGGTACAAAAGTTTTGAAACAGATTAAGACTTGGAGGTAATTTGGAACCGATTGAAAGTGATAAGCAATGAAACCAAGGCAACTGATACCACCATAAATCCAGCAAATGCTGACTGCCAACCCGGCATTAAAGTGTAACCCATGATCACAAAAACCACACTCAATATATTAGCGCTATGCCATAAGAACAGATTTATTTTAGATCTTCGGGAGTTGTGACCAGCAAGAATATTGATATAACCCAAGAAGATCCCCCACAATCCACCACTAAAAAACCACAACGAATTAAACGTGAGTGTATCGTAATGGGCATAGGTAGTTATTAAATGAATAATACCAGTGAATATGAGTAAAACAGAAATAGATAAATGCGCGATTTTCATTGATGATCAACTAGAAGAAGATTCTCAAATATAGTCCCTTTTTGAATAGTTAAATTTACTTTTATTTTACCGCCAAACTTTTCAATGGTTTCTTCTCAGTGTACAATCCTTAACGAATTAAGGAACCCCGGCTATAGATGCGAAATTAGAATATTACCATAAATTCGCAAAAACAACTGGAGTTCAATTGGGCTTTATATTAAAAAATATTTTGATAGAGGTGAAAATAAGATTGATTGGTGTAGGAATGAGTTGTTGAGAAAAAAACTTGCTCGCCTAAATCCTCACTTTAATCCTTCATTAGATTTTCCTATCTTTCATTTTTTATAACCAGTATGCCTGAACAGTCCCGTCAAAATACCTCCTCGGAACGCAAACTAGCAGCTATCATGTTTACCGACATTGTCGGTTATACGGCGTTGATGCAGCAAGATGAGAAGCAGGCTTTAAAACTGGTAAGGGAAAATCTGATCATTCAGAGGCCCTTAATAGAAACCCACCATGGTAAGTTGCTGAAAGAGATGGGCGATGGTACCATGTCATCCTTTCCCAACGTTCTGGATGCCATAAAATGTGCCATAAAAATTCAGCAGGCTGCATCGATTGAATTCGAGGGTAAACTCAGGATTGGAATCCATGTAGGCGATATTACAATGGAGGATGGTGAGATCTACGGTGATGGAGTGAACATCGCCTCGCGTATAGAATCGCTGGCGGATCCTGGTGGGGTTTATGTCTCAGAAAGCGTTATAAAAAGCATTGAAGGCCAAACCACTTTTGAACCCATATACCTGGGGGAATACGAACTTAAAAATGTATCAGGATCTCAAAGGATATTTGCCATTAAAGGATTTGGCCTGCCGGAGCCTGCAAAATCCAAAGCGAAGATCAGTTTCTGGGATGAATTGATACGTCGTAATGTGCTCAGGGCCGGACTTGCTTATGCCTTGGTTTCAGCCATTTTAATTCAGGCATTAAGCTTTCTGGGCGTTATTCAGGACTTTAGAGGCATACTATTAATTGTTTTAATTGCCGGTCTACCGGCGGCTTTGATCTTTGCCTGGTTTTTTGAGCGGGGTCCTGAAGGCTTTATCCGGACCACATCGATAGCCTCCTATGCAAATCCCTATTCAGCCTCCGGTAAGAAGCCTTTCACCAGCAATACATTAATCATTGTGCTAATTTCCGCACTGGTTCTACTGAGTTTGGCATCAAACTTTAGGACAGGGGTTGCTGAAAAGTCAGCAGTAAACAGTAACCTGAAAGGAATTGCTGACAACACCCTGGCGGTGCTGTATTTCGAAAATATGAGCGGGGATGAGGGGCAGGATTATTTCAGCGATGGTGTGACCGAGGAGATTATTTCGCAACTAGCCAAGATTGAGGGACTAAAAGTAAGAAGCCGGACCACAGTGATGAAATACAAGGAAAAACGAGGGCAAAAATCCATCCCTGAAATAGCACAAGAACTGAAAGTGGCAGCCATTTTGGAAGGCAGCATTCGACGGTCCGGCAATCAAGTGCGCATTACTGCGCTGCTATTAAACGGTGCGACCGATGAGCATCTATGGTCCAGGGACTACGATTTTGAGATGGATGATATTTTTGCCATCCAATCCAGCGTGGCCAGGGAAATAGCTGCCCAGTTTGAGGTAGAGATCACCCCAGAAGTGGAGTTGAAATTGAATACGCCCCCCACGCTCAACTCAGAGGCTTATGATCTGTATCTACAAGCCCGAGCCATCTGGTGGCAGGACTTTGGTGTGGGAAATGAACCGGTAACCCGAAAGAAAGCCGAAAAACTGCTCAAAGAAGCGATACGGATGGACCCCCAGTTTGTGGAGGCCCATGCGCTTCTCAGCCAGGTATTTGTTATGAACTGGCGCAGTTTGGCATCTTCCAAAAACTGGATCGATTCAGCTTTGATCCTTGCTAATACCGCCGTGGCATTGAACCCGGATAATATTTCCGGTTATATGGCTTTGGGTGTTATCTATACTCGAAAGGATGGTCCGAAGGCAGCAGAAAAATGGTATCGGAGGGCCAACAAACTGGATTCGCGACAAGGCCTGATTGATTTGGGATGGGCCTATCAATGGAGTAATGACATTCCCAAGGCTATGGAAATATACAGCGAACATGTAAATCTGTTTCCAAATGAATTGGATGGGTATATAGGAAAATTGGCAGTGTATCAGGACATTGGCCTTGATGATTCTGTTTCCAGCATAATAAATAAGGTAAGCCAAATGCAACCGGATTTTCAAAAGGGTAATTACCGGGGTGGATATTTTTACTACCTGTCCATCAATGATTATGGTACTGCTGAGGAAATGGTAAGAAGCGAGTTTAGCGATAATTCGTTGAATATGAATTACCGCCTCGGGCAGATCCATATGTTCAAACGGGATTGGTCTAGCATGCTTAAATCCTTTGCAAATTCAAGCTATGATGGTATGGACAAGGGTTTGGCATATTGGAATCTGGGCCAAAAAGATTCTGCCTTACGGGTTTTCAACAAACACCTGGAAATAATTGAAGGCAAGACTGACTATGCTGCCCAGCATTACCATGACATGGCCAGGATCTACGCCGTCATGGGAGAAAAAGAAAAAGCATTGGATTTTGCTGCAGAATGCCTTCGATAAAGGCTGGCATGTTTACCACTGGATTCACAATAGCCCGTTTTTTGATGTACTTAAAGATGATCCTGATTTTCAGGCCTTATTGGAAAAGTTCGATCGAAAGAATGAGGAAATCACAAAAATGGTGCTGGAGAGGGATATTTACCGGTAGGTCGCCTGGCAGTAGCTCTGCAAAAA
>JAPUIM010000376.1 GCA_027297025.1 Bacteroidota bacterium
GTCCAGGCAGCGGGTATTCCAGATTTTTCGATCAAGATTTTCAGCTCTTCCTGGGCATTGGCTAACAATATACCTTGTCCCCAGATCAGGTATGGCTTTTTTGCGTTATTAATCAGATCTGCCGCCTCTTGGATTTTACTCAAATCCAATTTCGGTCGGGGTTTATAGCTTCTTACATAATTGCAGCGTTTATAGCTGAAGTCGAATTTTTGTATCTGTGCGTTTTTGGTTATATCAATAAGAACTGGACCAGGCCTTCCTGATCTGGCTACATAAAACGCTTTGGCCATGACTTCGGGAATCTCTTCGGCATTGCTAATTTGGTAATTCCATTTTGTAACCGGCATACTGATCCCAATTACATCGGTTTCCTGAAATGCATCAGTTCCCAATAGCGGCGCAGGTACTTGTCCGGTGATACACACAATTGGAGTGGAGTCGATTTTTGCGTCTGCTATTCCGGTGATCAAATTGGTGGCGCCTGGACCTGAGGTGGCCATGGCAACGCCCACTTTACCACTTACCCGGGCATAACCTTGGGCGGCATGAGTGGCCCCCTGTTCATGACGGACCAACAGGTGTTGGATTTCGTCTTGGTAATCATATAAAGCATCATATATAGGCATAATTGCCCCTCCCGGATAACCAAAAATGGTATCGATTCCTTCTTCTAACAGGGCCAATACCACTGCCTTCGCTCCGGTGATGTTTTTTTTCACCAAGGTTTTAACCTCTTTTGACTCTTGGACTTTTACTAGTGTTTCCATTTTTAAAGATCTGTTACGCATCCCTCAGAAGCAGAGGATACTGATTTAGCATATTTATATAGAATACCATTTTTGGCTTTTAATGGGGGAGGAGACCATTTGGCCCTCCGAGATTCTATTTCTTGTTTCGATATATCGGCTTCGATTCTGTTTTTTTTGGCATCAATGATCAAGTGATCGCCATCTCTTAAAAGTGCGATCAGACCTCCTTCCTGGGCTTCAGGGGTAATATGTCCTACCACAAAACCATGTGTACCCCCGGAAAAACGGCCATCAGTGATCAATGCCACATCATTGCCTAAACCAGCGCCTACGATGGCGGCAGTGGGTTTTAGCATTTCAGGCATGCCTGGCCCACCTTTGGGTCCTTCATACCTGATGACCACTACATCTCCTTTTTGTACCCGACCATCTTTTATCGCATCGATTGCTTCAAATTCACCATCAAAAACCCGGGCAGTTCCTTCAAACTTTTCCCCTTCTTTACCGGTGATCTTGGCTACTGCCCCATTTTCGGCTAGATTTCCATATAAGATCTGTAAATGACCGGTAGGTTTAATAGGGTCTTCAAAAGGCCGGATTACTGTTTGATTATTGGACAGGCCCTGCACCGATTCCAGATTCTCTCCCAAGGTTTTACCGGTGACGGTCAAACAATCCTGGTGAAGCATCCCTTTTTTGAGCAATAGTTTCATTACTGCGGGGATCCCGCCTATAACATGCACGTCCTCCATAAGAAATTGGCCACTGGGCTTGAGGTCGGCTAAAAAAGGAGTCCGATCACTGATTTCTTGTATATCATCAATAGATAAACTGATTTCAAAAGCTTTGGCGATAGCGATCAAATGCAATACTGAATTGGTAGAGCCACCCAAAATTGTGATGAGGGTTAAAGCGTTTTCAAAAGATTTTTTGGTAACAATGTCCCTTGGTTTTATATCATTTTCTAGTAAATATCTTATGGCTTGCCCAGCATCCACGCATTCTTTTGGTTTTTCCGGGCTCATGGCAGGATTGGAAGAACTGTAGGGCAGACTCATTCCTAAAGCCTCTATTGCAGATGACATGGTGTTGGCTGTATACATGCCACCACAAGCTCCTGCACCAGGGCAAGCATTTTGGATGACTCCTTGAAAATCTTCTTCATTGATTTTTCCGGCAAATTTCTCACCTAAAGCTTCAAAAGCAGAGACGATATCCAATTTCTTATTTTTATAATTTCCGGAGGCAATAGTTCCCCCATAAACTACAATACCAGGACGATTTAACCTACCCATGGCCATCAAGGATCCTGGCATGTTCTTATCACATCCAACTACCGCGATTAATCCATCATAACTTTGGGCATTTACTACGGTTTCGATAGAATCGGCAATGATATCACGAGAGGGCAGGGAATAACGCATTCCAGGGGTGCCCATTGAAATGCCGTCACTGACTCCGATGGTGTTGAAAATGAGGCCCACTACGTCTTTATCCGCAGCTCCTTGTTTTACTTTGAGGGCCAAGTCATTCAGTTGCATGTTACAGGGATTTCCCTCGAAACCAGTACTTACTATACCAACCTGAGGTTTTTTCAAATCCTCAGTGGTCAATCCAATAGCGTATAACATAGCCTGAGCAGCAGGTTGGGTTTCGTCCTGGGTTACATTCTTACTATATTGATTCAACTCCATTTATCTAATGTTTCACTTATTTCAGTTAAACCAAGGTAAAGTCGTTGTATTGGGAATGAGTAACCCTTTGACGATACATCAAAAAAATGCTATAGGCAACTGTGTCTTCCCAATTCATTTTGAAATTATGACCGCCAATGGATTTTATTCCAGCTATCTCTGAGGCGGTACCAGTAAAAAAAGCAGTATCTGCCTCTATCAACTCCTCGGGCTCAAAGTGTTTTTCTATAACAGAACAACCTAATTCATTGGCATATTCCATAACGGTTGCCCTGGTAATTCCTGGCAGTATATTGCCCATCGGGGGGGTATACAGCTTTTCATTTTTTTCGAAAAAGAAGTTAGCCCCCGGACCTTCAGCCACATAACCTTTCATGTCTAATAATAAGGCTTCATCAAATCCATTGTTTTTGGCCTCGGTAGTAGCCAAAATGGAATTGGTATATTGACCTGTGACTTTTGCATCCACTGGAAAGGATTTGGGATTGGGTCTTTGATAGGAAGAAACCATCACTTTGAGTTGGTCTTTAGAAAAGTATTTGTCCCATTCCCAGGCCGTCATTAGGATATGGATGTCATCGGTCAAAGTAAGGGACATATTAGCTCCCATAAATACCAGGGGCCTTATATAAGCATTTCTAAGATTGTTCCGTTTGAGAAGGTCGTAGGCGATTTCAGTAAATTCTTCAGGAGAATAAGGCAACTTTATATGCATCCTTTGTGCAGAATGATGCAGACGCTGAAAGTGCTCTACAGCTTTAAATATTTGTGGGCCAGCTTGAGTATCGTAGGACCTAAGACCTTCGAATACTCCATTTCCATAATGAAGGGTCTGGCTGAATAAGCTAATACCAGCTTCGGAGGCTTTGATCCAATTCCCATTTAGGAATAATACCGTGTCTTTGGTGTAATACATGTTCCCTATAGTTTTTGTCAAAATAAAAGCGCCGTTCCCGGTTGGGGAACGGCGCCTACAAGCAGAGTTTGTTTTTATTTACTTATGCCATTCCCCTTTTGACGTTTCGACCACGTCAATAATAATTAGAACGGAAATGACAAATAATCTCATCACAATCTTTTTTACTGAAAGTAAAGGTATAAAAGTAATTTAACATATTCCAAATTTTATTTTTCCGTATTAAAATATTTTAAGATTCGGAGGATGCAAGACTGATTGATTTGGTGAGCCTTACAATTTCATCTCCCACCTGATCTGTAGTTTTTGGATTCTTAGTGTTCAAATCTTCGGTTACCCAGCGGGAAGAGATGGCTTGGTTAACGGCTTCCCGGATGCTGGAACTTTCTGCAGTCAAATTGAATGAGTATTCCAACAACATAGCTGCCGACAGGATGGCCCCAAACGGGTTGGCTTTATTTTGTCCTGCGGCTTCGGGATATGATCCGTGAATTGGTTCAAACAGGGCCATTTTGTTGCCCACTGAAGCTGAGGGTAGCATACCAAGCGATCCGGTTATTACTGAAGCCTCATCAGTAATGATGTCACCAAACATGTTTTCGGTTAAGATCACATCAAATTGCCGGGGATTGAGGATGATCTTCATGGCCGCATTGTCCACAAACATAAAGTCCAAAACAACTTCTTTTTGTTGTTCGGCATAGGCTTTCACTGTCTCTCTCCATAACCTGGATGATGCCAGCACATTGGCTTTATCAACTAGCGTAACTTTCCCTTTTCTCCTAGCGGCTGATTCAAAAGCCAGTTTGGTGATCCGCAAAATTTCCTGTTTGGAATAAACACAGGTGTCATAAGCTGTTTCCTGGTCTTCGGATCTACCCCGGGGTTGTCCAAAATAAATACCACCAGTCAATTCCCTAAAAACCACAAAGTTCACATCCTGGATAATCTCAGATTTCAAAGGGGAAATGGAGGCCAGGGAGTCATAACTTAGTATGGGCCGGATATTTGCAAATAATCCCAACTTTTTTCTCATAGCCAAAAGTCCTTGTTCGGGTCTAACC
>JAPUIM010000377.1 GCA_027297025.1 Bacteroidota bacterium
GGTGCTTGAAGAAAAAATTTCATCCAGCAATTGATTGGTCTTTTGGACAGTTTTTTCATCCATACCTTGATAGGGTTCATCAAGAAGCAACAAAACCGGGTTCTTAATCAAGGCAGGAATGAACAATACAATTTGTCCAAAATTTGATAGTATTCCACTCAAAAAGATAAAAGTTCAATTTGATTCAAATACCTCCATATTTTGTTTGAATTTCCCACCTTCAGCTACCTTTCAGATTGATAATTTTGCATTACATTAACCTGGTAAAATGTAACGAACCCTATTATTTCCTTAACTTTAAAATAAAGAGTATCAAACCCATGGCCCAGTGACCAGAGGAAACCAAACATGAGTCCAACAAAATTTAATACCTATCTGATTGTTCTGGTTATAATTCAGTTATCCATATCCTGTGATAAGGCAATAAATGATACCCAGGAGATAAAGAGGCCGCTATTTAATCAGCTAACATCGGAAGAAACGGGTATCACTTTTTCCAATAACCTCAAGGAAAACGATACCATCAATTATTTTACCTACCCCTACTTATACATGGGAGGAGGTGTTTCCATTGGGGACATTAACAATGACGGGCTCCAGGATATTTATTTCACCGGTAATATGGTTAAAAATAAATTGTACCTGAATAAGGGAAATCTAGAATTTGAAGACATCAGCCAGTCAGCCGGAGTTGAGGCCGATTCTCGTTGGATTACCGGCACTACCATGGCCGATGTAAACGGGGATGGTTATTTGGACATTTATGTTAGTGTAGCCGGAAGATTTCCGCCCAAAGAAAATCTCTTGTTCATTAACAACGGCGATTTGACCTTTACGGAAAGTGCTGTGAAGTACAATGTTGCAGATGCCGGAAATAGTACCCAGGCTACTTTTTTTGATTACGACCGGGACGGTGACTTGGATCTGTATGTGGCCAATTACCCTCCCACCAAATTCGATACCCCTCCCAGTATCTATCGATTTCTGATCGATAACGTTTCTCAGGAAAACACCGACCGCTTCTATGAAAACGATGCCGGGAAAGGATTTTCCGAGGTTACTGAGCGTGCAGGTTTAATGAGCTTCGGGTTGTCATTAAGCGTTACCGCCGGTGATTTTGACCAGGATGGTTGGCCTGACCTGTATGTATCCAATGACTTTAATTCTCCGGATTATTTTTATTTCAACAATGGAGATAAAACATTTAGGGAGTCATCTCAAAAGGTGCTTAAACATACTGCACTATACGGAATGGGGGCAGACGCGGCAGATTTCAACAATGATGGGTTATTGGATCTCATGCAACTGGACATGACCCCGGAGGATAATCGCCGTAGCAAGAAAAACATGGCCAGTATGGATCCTGCTCTATTTTGGGAAACCGTAGGTTATGGTATGCATTATCAATACATGCAAAACTGTCTGCAAATAAACAATGGTCTAATAAACAGTCAGGACCTGTCGTTTAGTGACATATCTCGCATAGCGGGAATATCATCCACTGACTGGAGCTGGGCTGCCCTTTTTGCCGACCTGGATAATGATGGATGGAAAGATATATTCGTCACCAATGGTACTCGAAGGGACATCAATAATAAAGATTACTTTAAGGCTCTCAAGAACAAACGTTTTGATGAAATTCAGAAAAACATGGTGGAACTCACCAAGGACATACCCTCTGAAGCAATAGACAACTATGTTTTCAAAAATAATGGGGACCTGACATTTTCAAATGTTATCCAACAGTGGGGGTTGAGTTTTGTAGGCTTTTCCAATGGAGTGGCCTATGCAGACCTGGACAATGACGGTGATTTGGAAATAGTTTTATCCAATCTCGATTCAGCATCTTTGATCTATGAAAATCTTTCCAATACCCTCCAAAAAAATCGATTTTTGCGATTTAAGCTACAGGGCCCTCCTGGTAATGCATTTGGTATTGGCACCAAGGTCCAGATCTACTATCAGGGTAACCAGCAATTCCAGGAACTTACCCTTACCCGGGGGTTCCAGTCATCGGTGGAACCCATTATACATTTTGGAGTTGGACCACTGGATAAGATAGAACAGGCCATCATTTCCTGGCCTGATGGAAAACAAGAGGTCCTCTATGACATTGCTACTGATCAATTGGTAACCGTGGTTTATGAAACTTTAAAAGAGCCAATGACATTACCTGAAACACCCCAGGGAACCCTATTCACTGAAATTACCCAAGATCTAAATCTCCATCATAAACACCTTGAAAACCGTTTCGATGATTACCGGTACGAGCCCCTGTTGCCTCATAAAACTTCCCATTTTGGTCCCGGATTGTCGGTAGGTGACGTGAACAATGACCAAAGGGAGGACTTTTTTATAGGTGGGGCTTCCCAATCCAGTGGAATGATGTATTTACAAGCCGAGGATGGTACTTTTTATGCCAGCATCTCAAATCCCTGGAGCAATGACTCCATCCAGGAAGACCTGGGTTCTTTATTATTTGATGCGGATGGAGATGGAGATCTGGACCTATATGTGGTAAGTGGCGGTAATGAATTCGAAAAAAATACGGAACCATTACAAGATCGTCTGTATATCAATGACGGTCTGGGTGAGTTTGTAAAAGCACAAGAATCTTTGCCAAAAATGTTGAGCAGTGGATCTTGTGTAAGGGCCGCCGATTACGATTATGATGGCGATCTTGATCTGTTTGTAGGTGGACGCCTGGTGCCTCGAAGTTATCCCCTGCCCGCCAGAAGCTATATATTGGAAAATGTCAGTGAGGATGGGAAAATCAAATTTGAAGATGTTACTGAAAGAGTGGCACCGGATTTAGTCCAACCGGGTCTGGTTACCGACGCCCGGTGGGTAGACTTTGATAACGACGATCTGATAGACCTGGTGGTGGTAGGTGAATGGATGCCGCTTTCATTTTTCAAAAACCAAAATGGAACCTTTGAGAATATGACTGAGGCCTATGGATTGGAAAAATCCACCGGGTGGTGGTTCAGTATTGAGGCCGATGACTTTGACGGAGACGGGGACACAGATTTCATTGCCGGGAATTTAGGACTTAATTACAAATACAAAGCCAGTGAGGAAGAATCTTTTGATATATACTCCTCCGACTATGACGACAACGGATCATTGGATATTGTTTTGGGCTATTATTACGATGGCACACAATATCCAGTGAGGGGCCGGCAATGTTCCTCGGAACAAATTCCGGTGATTGAGTTCAAATTTAAAGATTACAATTCCTTTGCTGAGGCAACTCTGCAAGATGTGTATACGGCGCAAGGATTGGAGGCATCTCTTCATTACCAAGCCTGGAACTTTTCCAGTAGTTATATAGAAAACCAAGGGAATGGATCATTCATAATCAAAAGCTTGCCAAATCCGGCCCAGCTTTCATCTATCAATGGTATCTTGTCCGAGGATTTTGATCAGGATGGAAATCTGGATATTGTGGTAGCCGGAAATCTTTTTGTATCCGAAGTTGAGACCCCCAGAAATGATGCGGGCATTGGTTTGTTTTTACAAGGAGATGGCCACGGTAATTTTAAGCCGGTACGTTCGTTGGAAAGTGGTTTTTACGCTCCTTACGATGCAAAAGCCCTGGCTACCATTAATACTGCCCAGGGAAAAGTGATCTTGGTAGCTAACAATGATGATAAATTGCAAGCAATTAAGATCAATCCTCAAAACACTTTAAAAACTTTAGTGGCTTACGATTAGTTCAATTGGTTCTCCAGAATGATCACTGGTTGACTGTTTTCTTGCCATTTTGAATGGATATCATCGGGAACCGGAGTAACCCCGTAAATGAAGGAGCCAAGGATCAAGTCATCATCCAGGTCCCCGTCCACATCACCCACTTCCATAACCAACCACCTGCCATCAATGGCTTCAGGGAAGGTATAATTTTTAAAAGTTAAATTGCCTAGATTTTCAAGGTATACAAATCCCTCATGAGGTAAATTTTGATAATCTGGGAAAAATGCAATGGCTGCGATATCAATGTCACCATCCTGATCAAAATCCCTGGCCATGGCTTTAATGGCTCCATGCATTGGGTAAAAATAAGCCTGCTCAAAATGATTGGTTTGATCATTTAAGTATATTCTTACTCCATGATAACTTTTGAGCGAAACAGAATAATCACCGTTATCCCCATTGGCATATAAAATATCTAGCCAACCGTCCCGGTTAAAATCCACTAGTTCGAAGTGCATGGATCCGTACAAAGGATGAAATCGAAGCACCGCTTCCTCTCTAAATTCACCCTCTCCAAGTCCATAAAAGATAAAGATGCCTTCATCACCCTGGCCCATGAGCACTATGATGTCCATATTCCCATCCTTGTTTATATCACGTACATAGGACTTTAAGGCACCGGGAAGGTTTTTTAACACCTTTTCCTGGTATTTGTTGTCTCCAAGATTCTCATACCAGGCAAGTTTTCCCAGGTAATTACCAAATCCGCATATAATAATGTCTTCCTTATGGTCTCCATTGAGATCAGCGAATTGGGCAAATACCGGCCGGGGAAGATTATCCAGCCGGATAAAGATACCCCTGCTCTCTACTTTCCAAGGGCTTCCCATCTGCACCAACTTTCCAATGGACCGATCGGATGGATTCATAATCCCCATGGTTAGCACCCAAATTTCACCTTCTACAATTTGCATAAATGATGGAGGGCTATCCAATGAAAATTGATTGATCACTTGCAAATTAGGATCCACCACTGATAAGGTATTTTCCGCATCGCCAATAAATAAAAGTGAACTGACGGAATCAAATTCCAATAAGGTGATCAAGGGAGGCAGTGCAGTACTGAATTGAGGAGACAGACTTTTAAACTGATCCATTTGCGGGATCAAATCAGTCTTTGAAGCCGGCGGAAAAGGTTGGTCGGGAGCATTGGTGAGGTAGTAGTCCTCAATCTTTTTCCATGCCTCTTCGGAAATCAATGGTTCGGAAGGAAATATATTTCCTGATCTCAAAATAAGCGCTTCTTCCACCGAGAGCTCGCTCCAAATGCTATTTTTCCCTTTATTTATTCCCAATCGATAACCCATATGGGGCAATACTCCCTCCTTCCATATCGTTTTGGGCAACAATGATGGCTCTGGAAAGAGGTGACAGGCACTACAATATGCCCTGGCCAATTGTTCAACATCCAGCTGATTTGGATTCATAGGATAATTTGGCTCCTTGACTAAGTTTTCACTAGGTTTATGGCGAGTACAAGCCCAGAAGGAGCAAACTAAGAATAACCAAACCAACCTATACAAATATATTTTCACATCCAGCCAAAAATATTTCATAATAAGTTCTTTTGCTAATATCTGCAAATTCAATGGCTAAGTAAAGTAGTTCAGTGATTCAGTTTGTTAGCTTGATTAACAAAAGGGTGTTAATCCTTTTCTGCCAAAGGATCCTTAACCGATGAACAGAAGAATAGAATCATTCCGAACAGGATAAAAAAATAATGGGCCGATTTCCATCGGCCCATTATCATCTCTAAAACAACTAATTATTAAACTATTTCATCCACCTGATGCCCACAATGGATTTTGTGTCAATATACCATTGCTTAAGTCAATAGCATTGAGTGGAATAGGAAATACATTGTGCTTTGGAAGGAAAGGACGAGGAGCAAATGAAGTAATGGTCCTGGTCTCGTTGGGAAAGTATGCATTCATGACACTTTCTGCAACGCCCCATCTAACAAGATCAAAATAGCGATGACCTTCCATGGCCAATTCCAACCTTCGTTCAAAACGTATTGCTTTTACAGCAAAAGTCTTATCAGGAAATCCTCCATAAAGCGAAATTTGGTAGTTAGCAGCATCAGCACCGCTAGCATCTTTAATAGTGGTGCTGGAGATTGCTCTTTGTCTAACCCGGTTGATATGGGCCAGGGCGTTTGCCAAAGTTCCTACCTCTGCTTCTGCCTCTGCGGCCATTATCAACACATCGGCAAACCGTAGGAGATTGTAATTGATACCAGCTCTTTGTTGACCCCAGGCACCTGTACCTTGTGCAGCATCAAGTTCAGAAGCACGATAGGTGTTTTTCGTGGGAAGATAGGGACCGGCATCAAATTGGGCTCTCACCCAATCAAATCCTGCATGTGGGCCAAACCCATTGTAATCAATTCCCCTTCGGCCTACCGTGTAATCAAGTCTGGGATCTAAAGGACCGGTATGTAGGGTAAAAGCATCAGCGGAAGGGATATCCTGATCATTGGCTACGTCGGTTTGGTTCCAGGTATCCAACAAAGGTAATCCACCGTTGGTCTGGAAAGCATTCACCAAATCCTGGGTTGGCTGATAGAACCCACAGCAAGAGTTGTAAGGACCCCCTCCTGCAAAATTCAAAGTACCTCCCCGGTTTCCACTAAATGATTGTCCCCCATCATTGGCAAACTGTATAGCAAAGATGGACTCCACTCCGTTTTTACCGGCGGCTGTAAAATTTTCCCCATATTCTGGATTAAGGTCATAAGGGCCGTTGTTTATCACATCATTGAACTGGGTCAGTGCTGGCCCAAACTTTCCCTGATAAAGAAGGACCTTGCCCAAGTATGCTTTAGCCGCCCAACTGGTGGCTCTCCCAGCATCCCCTTGGGTAGGTGGTAAATTACCAATGGCAAAATTAAAATCATCTTCAATTTGAGTATAAATTGCCCCCTCATTGGGTAAATTAGGATCAGCGATATCATCCTCTGAAATATAAGGTACGATTTGCCAGATCCTTTGCAGTTCGAAGTTGTAATGGCCTCTTAAAAACCTGGCCTCGGCTATTTTAGCCGATAGATCAGCTCCTGTAACATTATTTGCCTGATTGATCACCGCATTTGCCCGGTTCACTCCGGCAAACAGGCTTTCCCATTTCCCATTGGGATAGGGATTATTAGCTGCCCAATCAAAAATCTCCAATAAAAATAGGTCTCCCTGGTCACCGTTGGTACTGCCTTTATGAGCCTCATCCGCTATGGCATCGAACCACCAGTTGTCTCCAGCGCCATGCCAGTCGGCGGATTGTCCATCTCTTTGGCCTGTAAGCATGGCGTAAGCCCCTGCCAAAAGCAGATCTACTCCCTCCTCATTACTTAAAAGACCAGCATTCAGGCTGCCTTTGGGGTCTATTTCTGTAAAACCTTCGCTACATCCATAAACTATCCCAAGTGTTAAGATTATTGTCAATAACTTTTTCATCTTATAAATTTAGTTAAATTTTTAATTAATTAGAATGTTAAGCCTAAACCCATGGTCAAAATTTTAGAAACCGGATAGAATTGACCCTCATTCACACCTAAAGTAAGGTCTTTGGCCCCCTCACCAGGAGAACCATCCGAAGTACTACCAAACTCGGGATCTATCCCAGAGTAGTCAGTGACGGTGAATAAGTTAGTACCCTGTAAATAAACACGTGCTCGGGTTAACCCTATATTGGAAAGCAAAGACTCGGGAAAGGTATAGCCGATTTGCAAGTTTTTCAACCGCCAGTAACTTCCGTCCTCAATGAAAGATGAATTTGGAGCCGTTTCATTGTTAGTAATACTCTGGCTCAAAGCAGGAAGCTCGGCACCTGGATTGGTGTCCCTCCAGGAATCGAGTACCCTAACACTCCTGTTATTATTGAAGAAGGTAGGATAATCGGTAAATATCCTGGCGTAGTTGTAGATATCATTACCTTGAGATCCTTGAAAATAGGCTACCACATCAAAATTCTGATACCCCAAATTAAGATTCAAGCCCCAAGTGAAGTTAGCATGGGGGCTACCAAGCTTTTCCCTGTCATCATCATTGATAATTCCGTCTCCATTGAGATCTTTATATCTAAACCTTCCCACACCGTCAGCGGGTGTAACGAATCCCTGATCCGCAGCAGCAGACACTTCTGCTGCATTTTGGAAGATACCCTCTACTACACGTCCAAAGAAATAGGATATCGGTTCTCCCGCACTACTTCTGGTCATGGCCCCTTGCCTAAAAGTGTTCTGTCCCAAAATAAAGGCATCGGGTGTTGCATCATTGATCTTTACCAACTCGTTGCTCACAGCAGAGAAAATAAAACTGGCATCGTATCTAAAAACAGAAGAACTTGAATGATTGCCATAACCAATTGAAAGATCAACTCCCGAATTGGATACTTCACCGGCATTAACAAAAGGTGCGCTTGCATCAATAGAGGTGGAAGGCAACGGACTTGCCACGATCATATCCTGGGTGTTAATATCAAAATAGTCAAAAGTAACCGAGAGATCATTATTTAGGAACCCCATATCCAAGCCTATATTAAATTGTTTGGAGGTTTCCCATCTTAGATCTTCATTTCCAATAGAACTCAATATTGCTCCTGTAGAGGGACTGGAACCATTGAGAGGATAAAAACCAAATTCCTGACTCAATTGAAAAATATCAGAATCGGGGTTGGCCGCAGGAAGGGTTTGATTTCCTACTTCACCGTATGATGTTCTCAATTTAAGGTTAGAAAAAATAGTCTGTCCCTGCATAAAATCTTCGTCACTAATGATCCATCCCAGACTTCCAGCCAAGAATGTACCTGTATTATCTATAAATCTGGATGTTTTATCTCTTCTTATCGAAATGGTTGCCAGATATTTACCCTGGTAAGCATAACCCACACGACCGAAAATGGAGAACAAGGTGTTTCTTGAAAAAGTGCTAGTATTAATGTTAGGGGTACCGGTTCCAGCGCCTAAGATGAGAAAATTCGGGTCTTCAAAAAGGAAGCCGGTCACATCGGTGGTATTCTCTCGCTCCGTTTCATCAACCGCTTCTACCCCTACCAATGCATTGATATCATGGTCTCCGAAATTTTTATCCCAGGATAGTTGATTGGTCCAAACCCAACTGGTTTTCAGAAAATTATCTTCCCGAAGTGTATTAGTGGATATTGGCTCGGAATGTTCCGGATCCAGGAAGGTAAAATCATGGCCAAAAAGGTCTTCGTAACTAATACCAATGGTAGACTTGGCGGCAAAGTCCTGGGCGAAGGATACTTCGACAAATGCATCGGCAAAAACGCGTAAAATTTGGTCAAAATCTTCACTAGTTCGGGTTGCCTGGGCAAGAGGACTTCGCGTATTGGAAAGTCCAGCAGAAGTAGAAGGGCCTGACCCGGTCAAATTACCTGCCTCATCGAGAGGTGGTACTAAAGGAGACATTAGCTGGGTATTTCGAACCAATTCAAATGATTGTAACCTTTGCCGATCCACATAACCAACTGAAACGTGCTCGCCCACACGGACATGATCATTAACCCGGAAATCTGTATTCAATCGGGTGGTGAACCGTTCAAATCCTCCATTGGGTATTACGCCTTCCCTATTCTGGTAACCCAAGGAGGTAAAAAACTTGCTTTTATCGGAACCTCCGGCCACTGATAAATTATAGTTCTGAATAAAAGATTTTTGGAAAACCTCATCAGCCCAATTGGTACCCGCAGATGATCGCGTAACTCTGTTGCCTGCATTACCAGGCGCCGGATCATAGGGCAGGGAAGGATCACCCCTGATAAAAGCAGGAATTGCAGGATTAGCTCCACTGCCAAATTGAGGATGACTTGGAGTTGCGCCGTCGTTTCTCTGCGATTCAAAAAATACATCTCCCAACTGTTGAGAGTTAAGCACATCAGGTGTAGAACCTACACTCTCAGAACCAAAGTAAGTATTAAAAGTAATTGTTGGCTTTCCACCATAGCTGCCCCCTTTGGTAGTAACAATGATCACACCATTGGAAGCCCGTGCTCCATAAATGGCTGCAGAGGCATCCTTCAGTACGTTAATGGACTGAATATCATCCGGATTGATTTGGGACAATAGCCCACCATCTGTAGTCTGCATCCCGTCAATGACATATAAGGGACCATTATTGTTGGTAGTGCCAAAACCCCGAATTCGTACTATGGGATCAGCTCCCGGCTGGCCACTATTTATTACTGAAACTCCGGATACCCTTCCTTGCAACGCTTCTGCAGCGTTTGAAGTAGGTACTGCAAATGCCTCGTCTACATTAATCTGGGACATGGCCCCGGTAACTGTTCTTTTAGACTGAGAGGTATAACCGGTAACCACTATTTCTTCCAGCTGTTGGATATCCACCGCCAAGCCCACAGCAAAGTTGGTCTGTGCACCCACCGGAAATTCCTGACTGGTATATCCTACATAAGAAAACACCAGCACATCCGTTGTATTGGCGTTTAAACTAAAAGCCCCATCGACATCTGTAATTGTTCCGGTAGTCGAACCTTTGAGAATGACCGAAACACCAGGCAGGGGCGAACCGTCGACGTTGTCAGTGACAACC
>JAPUIM010000378.1 GCA_027297025.1 Bacteroidota bacterium
CATACTCACCCATATTCAGATACATCTGGAATAATTTGGCCAGGTCATTAGAAGTACCGAACAGACCGGCATTGGCGGAAACCCCATTCATCATAGCTGCTCCTTCATCGTGTACCTTACCATGGATTATCTCTCCTCTGAAAGGGAAATCATATTCGGTGGGTACCACCCGATGCAAAGGGTAATACTGCTGAGGCATGTAGGTCATAGTAAAAGCTCCTAAGGGATGGTAAAAATTATCCTTTAAATATTCCTGATAATCACTGCCGGTTATGTTTTCAATGATGGTTGGATACAAATAAAATGACAGTCCGGAATACAGATATTTTTTTTCTTTTAACACCGGTGATTTTTTTATGGCTCGAAAGATCTTCTTTTGATAATCTTCTTTTAAATAAAGATGGTCGGCTACCTTGTAGGGGTATTTCTCGGAAGAATCACGCCTGAAAACTTGTTTTTTGAAGTTTCCTTCTTTATTAACCGCATCTTTCCAATAGGGTATCCAGGCGGTTAATCCAGCTTGGTGAGCCAGCATTTCACGAAAAGTCAGATTTGCCTTATTAGTACCCTTGAAATAGGGAAGGTAGTCGCCCAGCTTCCCGTCAATTTTAAATTTTCCAGCATCTACCAATTGCATCAACACCGGAAGAGCAGTGGTAACTTTAGTGATCGACGCTAAATCGTAAAGATCTGTATTTCGCACCGGGATGGTGTCGCTGTAGGTTTGTAAACCATAGGTCTTGTTAAATACCACTTTTCCCTGCACGGCGATAAGGACCTGGGCCCCGGGTATCGCTTTCAGGGATATTGCTTGATCCACTAAGGAGTCTATTTTTCTATTCAGTAATGCTCCATCCATTCCCACTTCTTCTGGTATAGAATAACCCAACCGCCATCCCCCTTGGATGGTAAGTCCATCATTTTGCTTAAATTTTTTATTTACTGTCACCGGTAATTTTCCCGAAGCCCCTACGGCCCCAAAGATCAATTGGGCGGCCAGTTCCTGGCTTAACACATTTTGCTGAAAGGCCATGATCAAGCCTTCTGCCTCATCGATCTGATCAAATTTATCCAAGGTATAAGGATTACGAAAAACGGTCATCACTGCTTTGCCTGAGGCAGCCAATTCATTCACCAATTTCACCATAGAAGGCCCGTAAGCATCATTATTAAAAGGCCTTTTCCAGATCTGATGTAGAGCCACAAGTACTACATCATACTTGGCAATATCCTGTTGTACCTTTTCAATCAGCTTCATTTCACTTTTTATACCTAAATTAAAATGATCCAATTGTGTGTAATTCGACAGCATTTTTTGAAAAGTCGTCCGGTGGGCCCTTCCAATTGAAAGTGAAGCTATTTTGAGTTGATGAATATTTTTCAACGGCAGGATTTCATTATCATTTTTTAACAAAGTCAATGAACCCTCGGTCAATTGTCGATTCAATAATTCGACCTGGGGTCTATTCAGGTTTTGCACCAACCCTTTTAATTGAATGGGATGATAACGATTTAATCCTGCCCAATATTTAAGGGCCAGTACCTTTCGGCATTTCCGGTTAATGGTCCTTTGGCTTAATTTGCCCTGTTTAATGGCTTTTTCCACCGCTGCAACAGCCAAGGGAATATTAGGGACTGTTTCCAAAATATCTTGCCCGGCTGCTATAGCGAGAACTACTGCTTCTTCAGCGCTGTAATTCTTAGTGATTCCTTTCATATTCATAGCATCGGAAAATATCACACCTTGAAATCCCATTTGTGACCGCAGTAAGTCATAGATGATGGGTCTGGAAAGCGTGGTTGGTATACCAGCCGCTGAATCAAGACTGGGAATATTTAAATGGGCTACCATCATGCCCCCTATACCTTGATTGATCAATCCTCTAAAAGGCACCAGTTCCAGGCTGTCCAACTCTTCCCGGCTTTTGAGAATCACCGGAAGATCCAAATGTGAGTCGGTCTGTGTATCTCCATGGCCGGGAAAATGTTTGCCCACCGCCAAGATCCCTTGGTCTTGCAACCCCTTCATGTAAGCCGAGGATTTTAAGGTCACATCAAATTTATCTTGTCCAAACGATCTGAAGCTGATCACTGGATTTTGAGGATTATTGTTGACATCTGCAACCGGAGCAAAATTAATATGCATTCCCAACCGTTTGAAATCCATGGCCACTTGCTGACCCATTTGATAGATCCATTGTATGTTATTCACCGCCCCCAGGGTCATTTGATAGGGATAATTGGCGGTACTATCCAATCGCATACCTACCCCCCATTCGGCATCCATGGCCAAAAGCAATGGTACTTTTGCCTTTGATTGGTATAGATTGGTCAGTTTGGCTTGCCTCACCGGTCCTCCCTGAAAAAACACCAAACCACCGATATTGTATTTCTCAATTAGGTCGATGATTTCTGTTTGGTGATCCTTTCCACGATTCGAATAGGCAGCAGCCATAAATAGCTGACCGATCCGTTCCACGGCAGACATAGATCTGAAAACAGAGTCTACCCAATGGTTTCCCCTGCTATTAAAAACCGGGGGACCGGTATAAGTTTCATTCTGCCCGAAACCAGGTTGGTGGTTCCAAATAACCATGAGAATAAGAAAAAGAACAGTTTTGAATTTCATTTAGTCAACTGATTTGAGAACATAATAATCTATTTGACTTTAAACTTATATATGGTGGTGCTGCTATAATTTTCTCCGGGTCTTAAAATAGTTGAAGGAAAATTAGGATTATTAGGCGAATCCGGGAAATGTTGTGTTTCCAGACATAATCCTTGTCTTTTTAGGTTATTTCCGGAAAAAAACTGAACCCCTGGCTCGGTGGTATACATTTCCATGGATCTGCCGGAAACAGGTTCTTGTACCGTAGCCGCCAGGACCTCCAGATTTCCTTTTCCATTTGGGTCCAACACATAATTGTGGTCATATCCCCCCTCCTGCTGGAAGGAAAGAAAGTCCTCCTCAATGCGCTCTCCTACTGCTCTTAGTGTAGTGAAATCCAGTGGTGTACCTTCGACTGAAACAATCTCTCCGGTAGGAATGGATTGCGAATCTGTTGGTGTAAATTCCGTGGCATTGATGTAAACCCGATGATTTAAAATGTCCTGATCCGGGTTTCCCGAAAGGTTAAAATAACTATGGTTGGTGAAATTGATGATGGTGGGTTTATCAACTGTGGCTTCATATTCTATGGATAATTCATTGGCCATGTTGAGGCCGAAGCTAACCCTTACCTTTAAATTACCGGGATAACCCTCCTCACAATCTTTACTCAAATAATCCAAATGGAGCTTAATCCAATCTTTGTTTTCTTCAACTGTCGATTCCCACATTACTTTATGAAATCCTTGTTTTCCCCCATGAAGATGGTTGCCTTGGTGATTGCGGGCCAGTTGATAACTTTTACCATCCAGCTCAAATTTTCCCTTGGAAAGTCTATTGGCAAATCTTCCTACAGTAGCACCTAAGAAATCCTTATCTTCCAGGTAAGCGGCCAAATTTTCATAACCCAGTACCAGATTCTCTAGTTTACCCAATTGGTTTGGCATATATACCCCAACTATAATTGCTCCAA
>JAPUIM010000379.1 GCA_027297025.1 Bacteroidota bacterium
TTTCATGAATCCAGCGATATTGGCGCCAATCATATAATTACCATTAGATCCATATTCTTCAGCAGTGGTTAGACAAGTGCCGTGAATTGTTTTCATGATAACTTGCAATCTTCTGTCAACTTCTTCGCTGGTCCAGTGGGAACCACTATAGTTTTGAGCCATTTCCAGACCAGAGGTTGCAACACCCCCTGCATTAGAAGCCTTTCCAGGTGCATATAAGATTCCGTTGTCAATCAGCGTATCAATTGCGTCGTGGGTAACCGGCATATTAGCGCCTTCCGCTACCAGTGTAACACCATTATTTACAATGTTTCCTGCATCTATCTCGTTAACTTCATTTTGGGTGGCACAAGGGAATATACAGTCAGCTTTAATATCCCACATCGGATTATAGTTGTCATCTTTTTTAGTTTCAAAGTATGATGCTGAACTGTATTGCTCAGCATATTCTTTAATCCTGCCTCTTTTAACTCCTTTAAGTTCCATTATGAATTCTAATTTCTCTGTATTAATACCAGCTTCATCATAAATAAAACCCGAAGAGTCAGAACATGCAACCGGGATACCACCAAGTTCGATGATCTTTTCCATCGCAAATTGTGCTACATTTCCAGAACCAGAAACTATACACTTTTTATCTTTAAAGGAATCTCCTTTTTCAGCTAACATGTAATTGGCAAAATATATTAAACCATAACCGGTTGCCTCTGGTCTTATCAGGCTACCTCCCCACTTTACACCTTTCCCTGTCAGTATTCCGGAGAATTGATTTTTTATTTTTTTGTACATTCCAAACAGATAGCCAATCTCCCTGGCTCCTACCCCTATGTCACCAGCCGGTATGTCGATTCTATGTCCAATGTGTTTTGAAAGTTCCAGCATAAAATTCTGACAGAATCTCATTACTTCCATGTCGGATTTTCCTTTTGGATCGAAATCCGAACCTCCTTTTGCTCCTCCCAACGGAAGGCTGGTCAGGGCATTTTTAAATATTTGTTCAAAGGCCAAAAATTTAAGAATGCTCAAATTCACTGATGGATGAAACCGCAAACCGCCTTTATATGGCCCTATAGTGCTGTTCATCTGGATTCTAAATCCTCTGTTCACATGGATCTCTCCCTGGTCATCCTGCCAAGTAACACGAAATGTAATCACTCTTTCGGGCTCAACTATTCGCTCCAGAATTTTGTGTTTTCTGTATTCAGGATTCTTGTCCAATGCTGGTTCTACAGTCTGAACAACTTCTTGTACCGCTTGATGGAATTCAATCTCACCCGGATTCCGCTTTTCTAAATCGATCAGAATCTTAGATTTTTTTTCTGTTTTTAAATCTTCCATTACTTTAAAAATTTATCCAATAATTTGAGTGTATCAGATAGGGTTAAATCCCCATAAATATACTACAACTCCTTCTTAATATATTCTAATAAGATAAAATTTTGATTAGTGGTTTTTATCTTATTTAGTGAACAAATTTCTTTATTAAGTAATTTGCCGTGTGATTGTTTTTAATTTTAATCATCTCTTCGGGAGTTCCCTTAAAAGCAATTTCACCTCCCATTTCCCCTCCTTCCGGGCCAAGATCAATTATCCAATCAGCTAATTTTATCACTTCTATATTATGTTCAATTATAACTACAGAATTTCCCAAATCTATCAATGCATTTATTGCTGTCATTAGATTTCGGATATCTTGGAAATGTAACCCTGTTGTTGGTTCATCAAAGATGAAAAGAATGTGTTCTGAAGGGTTCTTTTTCCCTTTCCCAAGATATGAAGCAAGCTTTACTCTTTGTGCTTCTCCACCGCTCAATGAGCTTGATGATTGGCCTAGCCGTACATATCCCAATCCGACATTTTTCAATGGAAGCAACCTATTGATAATCGCATTATGTCCGTGGAAGAAATCCATGCTCTCCCTAACAGTTAGTTCAAGTACTTCTGAAATGTTTTTCTCTTTAAATTTAATTTCCTGGATCTCATTCTTAAACCTCTGACCCTTGCAACTTTCACAGGTAAGGTGAATGTCTGCCATAAATTGCATCTCAATCTTTACCGTGCCTTCTCCCTGGCAGACTTCACATCTTCCGCCATCCACATTAAATGAAAAATAGGCAGGTTTGTAACCTCTCTGTTTTGCCAATGGCTGGTCCGCGAAAAGTTGCCGGATCGCATCATAGGCTTTTACATAGGTGACAGGATTCGATCTCGATGATTTTCCAATTGGATTTTGATCTACGAATTCAATCTGCCTTATTATTGAATAATCCCCATCCAGGGAATCGAACTTACCAGTTGTCCCGCCTACAGTTCCCAGTATTTTTCCAATTGAAGGGTATAGTATTTTTCTTATCAAAGTAGATTTCCCGGATCCACTTACTCCAGTAATTACAGTTAGGGTATTTAAAGGGATCTCAACATTTATACTTTTGAGATTGTTTTCCCGCGCACCTTTTAGTAAAATAGATCTACTCCATTTCCTGCGATTTTTTGGAATGGGAATTTGATCAACACCCATTAAATACTTGCCGGTAAAAGTTGAAGAAAATTCACCATTCATTTCTTCTATAGTTCCTTGAAAAACTAATTCTCCGCCATTCGTCCCTGCACCTGGGCCTATATCAATAATTTGGTCCGCGGCCCGCATAATTTCCTCTTCATGTTCCACGACGATTACTGTGTTTTTTAAATCCCTTAAAGAAAGAAGCACTTCAATTAGCCTGTTAGTATCCCTGGGGTGTAATCCTATACTAGGTTCGTCTAAAATATACATAGCCCCTACTAAAGCGCTACCGATTGAAGTAGCCAATTTTATCCGTTGGTATTCACCTCCTGACAGGCTCGATGTT
>JAPUIM010000038.1 GCA_027297025.1 Bacteroidota bacterium
TCCTGACCGCGCCCGGCCTCAAAAAGCTGGAGTATTGGCTCCAGGGCGCGGGGCGGCTCTTCGGTATCATCGGGCACCTGCAACACGTCGAGCACATAACGGTGGATGTTTTGCACCTGCCGACTGGCGAGGAACCGGTACTGCTGCAAGGTCATCTCGAAATTGCGGTTGGTGATGTTCACCACTTCCTGCACCCGCTGCATGGTCTTCCGCAGGTTGCCCGCATGACGGAGGATTTCGTACAACCTGTTGAAAAAAAAATCACAACTGTTAATAAACCAGAATCCAAAACCGATTCAGGGGATGAGCCTAATCAGGAAGACAAATCATTTTTTGATCAAATTGGTTAACCTGTAATGGGCAGAGTGTCTTTAGAAGGTCTTGAATTTTTTGCCTACCATGGTTTTTATGATGAGGAACAAAAAGTGGGCAATAAGTATGCTGTGGATCTTACTGTTTTTACAGATTTTGACAAAGCAGCAGATCATGATAAGCTTTCGGAAACGGTAAATTATGAGTCGTTGTACAAGATTGTGGCAGCTGAAATGAGTATTAGATCACGGCTCTTGGAAAATATTGGTAAAAGGATCATCAACAGCATTTTTAAAAATTTTCCTCAAGTGGATGCAATAGATGTAAGTATTGCCAAATTCAATCCTCCTATTGGTGGGGTTTGCAAGACCGCCAAGGTGAGTTTAAAAAGGGACCGCAAGAATTTTAAATTTGACCAGTAGCTTAAGGTTGGCTATTACACATAAACCCTGATTCCTAGCGGTAGGCCATAATCATTAGGAATATTTCGAATTGCATAATCTTTTTTATTTCCTCACCTCTTTGGTAGTAATAGTAACTGGAATCATTGGGCCAATTAAATGATGATTTTGAAAATAGGGTATAGGCTAGACCTCCCGTTTATAATAAATACAGTGCCTGACACCTTAATTACTTTATTATTTGCTTTAATAGCCTTAATATTAATTTTATATTCGCTAGCTCAAATCTGAATTAAGAAAATAATGGAAGCCATTGGTGAATTTGCCAAACTACTTATTCCTGCCGGCTTGGTACTCTATGCCATGTATCTTACCGTGAAATCATTTCTCAAAAAAGAAATGGAAAATAAGATCCTGGAGATAAGGATGAAGAACACCGAAATTGTAATGCCCATCCGATTGCAGGCCTACGAAAGAATGTGTTTGTTTTTGGAACGGGTCAATCCAAATAATATGGTGCCCAGATTAAATGTATCTTCCTATAATGCACTGGAGTTTCAACAAATCCTGCTGAAAGAACTAAGGGAAGAATTTAACCATAATCTTTCCCAGCAGGTATACATGAGCGATCAGGCTTGGGATTTGACAAAGAACGCCATGGAGGAGGTTATTGTATTGATTAATGAATCGGCACAAGGGTTGACTGAGAATTCCAAGGGGTTGGAGTTAGCTAAGGTTATTTTGGAAAATACATTAGGACGAAACATAGATCCCATAGCTTATCCCTTAAAGTTTTTGAAGGATGAGATCAGGGAGATATTCTAACTCATGGAAAATGATCCTCAGGACAAAAAGGTGAAAAGTAGTACTTACTTTG
The DNA here is from genome assembly GCA_027297025.1 of Bacteroidota bacterium. GTDB lineage: Bacteria > Bacteroidota > Bacteroidia > Cytophagales > Cyclobacteriaceae > JAPUIM01. Next base: position 1,591 of record JAPUIM010000038.1, read on the forward strand.
TCAAAGCAAAGGCTGAAGCCAAGGAAATGATCCAAAGCAATGATAAATTGAAAGGATTGTTGATAAGAGTGCGCAAAAAGCTGAATGATCAGGGGGATAAAAATCTTTGGAAGGAACTGATTGAAGTGGTCAATACTTTTGTCCGGATGACCAAGTTTTACATAAATGGACACTATAAAGAGATTCCCTGGAAATCGTTACTCATGATCGTGGCTGGGCTTTTATATTTTATTAACCCTTTCGATTTAATACCCGATTTTATACCTGCTGTTGGCTTTTTAGATGACTTAACCCTATTAGTATGGATCTATAAAAGCCTGAAAATGGATATTGAGGCGTTTAAGATATGGGAAAAAGGCCTTACCCAACAAACGCAATAGTACGGCTCCATCAGATTTTTTTCTTTGAATAATACCGATTACTAAAAAATAAGACCATAAGGCAGAGTAATCCAAATACTAGCCAAGCCAGTACCATTTGCAAGGAGGCATATTCAGGGTACCATTCCACAAAAACCTTCCATTCCCTAACTGGATCAGGAATAACCGCCCTGAACTTAAAAAGGGGAATAGAAACAATCATGCTAATGATTATCAACTGACCGTTCACTTGATTTAATCTTATAAGGATAAGGGTCATTATAAAGGGAAACCCAAGAAAGAGTATCCTCAATATGTCCCCGCCGGCTCCAATCCCAAAAAATAAGTATAGAAGAGAAAATAACAGCAATTTCAATTCAAACCAGTCTTGCCACTTATTTTTAGAAGCATTTAAAAAAAACAGCAACAATGGTCCACCAAATGCCACAAATATTCCTACCGCCCACCTCAATAGCCTAACAGGATCCAATGCCACTTCTTTCAGATGAAATAAAATCACCACGAAGACATTCCTTTCCACTTCCAGGGGGGGGAATAATTGATTGATCAAGAGTTTAGTTATTAATGACAATAGAAGCGCACCTGCTATCCATTTCAGTTCAGGAGCATCCATTTTGTAGCGTAGTTTTCTGTAGAGTGAAATAGCGGTAAGCATTATTAACAGTGCAATAAAAGATTCTTTTTGAGCCGTAGCCAGGGGTCCTAAAAGTAAGAGGGCCTCGTATCTGCCATACCAAATTATAACCAACAAAAGGGTTTGAAAGAAATACAGAGCGACATCTACCGTGACCGGATCGAAAAGGTTGAGCCTTATCATTCCCGTCCAATGGAAGATCAGCCAAAAGAATCCTACAAACAGTAACAACTTGTTAATTTTGAGGGCCTTCCACAATAAAAATAATGCGGTTATAGAAAAGAGGCTGAACACTAAATTAATAGCATGAAATGCCGGTATTGGTTTCTCAAAAGGTAAAAGAGAAGCCAACCAAGGGACCAATAGTCTGGAATGATAGGGATAAGAAACCTGATAATTGGAATCCGGATTCTTAAAGTGCCGGTAGATTTTCAAATATTGATTTCCGTCAAATAAGGGGGCCTGCTGGTAATCGACGGTTGGCTGCAGATCCATATATATGAAAAAAAATACTGCAGTCACAAACAAGGCAATCACCAGGGCAATGAGGTTCTGTTGCATGCGGAACAGCTCAATTTTATGAATGAAATTAACAACTTAATCGCCATAACTTATGTAAAATGATTTCTTTTTTAGCCGATGGCTTCCTACTTTCGAATACATTTCACAATTAATGATTGCTGTAATTCAGAGAGTTTCTCAGGCATCAGTCGAGATAGAGGACAAAATTAATGGCCAGATAGGTCATGGTCTTTTGATATTATTGGGAATAGAAAATACAGATGGTCCGGAGGATATACAATGGTTGGGTCAGAAAATTGTAAATCTCAGAATATTTAATGACCGGAATGGGGTTATGAACCTTAGCCTGTTGGATTCACAAGGGGAACTATTGGTGATCAGTCAATTCACCCTTCACGCCAGCACAAAAAAAGGGAATCGGCCTTCTTATATAAAAGCAGCTAAACCTGAGGTGGCCATTCCTATTTATGAAAAATTCATCGAGGTGCTGAACAATTTAAGCGGAAAAGAGGTACAGACCGGCATCTTTGGGGCCTATATGAAGGTCGAGCTTTTGAATGATGGGCCCGTCACTATTATAATTGATACTAAGGATAAAAAATAAGTTATGACTATCAAAGAGGCACAAAATCAAGTAGATGAATGGATAAACACCACTGGTGTCCGCTATTTCAATGAGTTAACCAATTTGGCCTTACTCACTGAAGAAGTAGGTGAACTGGCCCGAATTATGGCTCGGCAATATGGCGAGCAATCCTTCAAAGATTCCGATAAGAATAAAGATCTGGGTGATGAAATGGCTGATGTATTATGGGTATTGATTTGCCTGGCCAACCAAACCGGAGTGGACTTAACCGAGGCTTTTAAAAAGAATATGGAGAAAAAAAATCTTCGCGATGCCCATCGACATCAACAGAATAAAAAGTTGAGATGAAACAATAAAAACATTATTCAACCCTTCAGAATAGATAATTGACCCTAAGCCACCTCTTCACCGGTAGATGCCTCCCACATTTTAAACCAGTCTTCTCTATCAATGTCCAGCTGAGTTGCTTCCACTGCCGAGTGGACTCTTTCAATTTTAGTAGTGCCAATAATGGGAATTATTTGAGAAGGATGTTTCATTAACCAAGCCAGCATCATTTGGTCAAGGGGCACATGATATTTATGGGCTAATTCAAAAATTACCTGGCGCAAGTGGTTAACATGCGGTTCCGTACTCTCCTTAAAAATTTTACCCCCGCCCAAAGGAGACCAGGCCATTGGAATGATCTTTTTTTGAATGCATTGATCCAGCGTACCATCTAAAAAGGGATCCAAATGTTGAATAGAAGCCTGGACCTGATTGGTAGCCAGAGATACATGGTCATTCAACATTTCAAATTGGGAGGGAGTAAAATTGGAAACCCCAAAATGTCGAACCTTCCCTTCTTTTTTAAGTCGTTCAAAAACATTAGCCACTTCATTGGGATTCATTAGTGGGTCGGGCCGGTGGATCAATAATAGATCAATGTAATCAGTTTTGAGCGCCTTTAGAGAGTTATCCACTGAAAACAAAATATGCTCCCGGCTGGTGTCGTAGGATTTTATATGGTGGTGAGATCGGTTGGGAGTCACCTTTTTAATGGCGCATTTGGTGACTAGCTCAATCTTTTGTCTAACCTCAGGTTTCAGGCCAAGGGCTTTTCCGAAATCAAATTCGGTGGTATAGTCACCATAGATATCAGCGTGGTCGAAAGTAGTGATTCCCAGTTCCATGCTTTTTTCTATCAGGGTCAATGTTTGCTGGGGATTTAGGTTTCCTCCCCAGCTACCCCAATTCATGGTGCCAAAAACGATATTTGAAAAATCCGGCCCTTGGTCTGAAAGCTTGATTCTTTTCATTTTGCCTTAATCACTCTATTCAAAAATTATTGTCCGGTTGTTAAATACCAATATTTTTCTTTCTAAATGGTTCCATATGGCTCTGGAGAGCACGATCTTTTCCAAATCCTGCCCTTTTCTCACCAACGTTTTCACCGAATCCTTATGACTTACTCTTACCACTTCCTGTTCAATAATGGGACCTGCATCCAATTCCGCTGTCACGTAATGACTGGAAGCCCCTATGATTTTCACTCCGCGTGCATAAGCGGAATGATAAGGTCTGGCTCCTGGAAAAGCGGGCAAAAAGGAATGATGAATGTTGATAATCTTATTAGGATAGTTTGAAATGAACTCAGTCGATACGATTTGCATGTAACGGGCCAGGACTATAAAGTCAATTTTGTAGTCCTTGAGCATTTGTAGTTGTCTTTGTTCTTGCTCCGGTTTATTATTCTTGTCAATGGGAAAATGTTTGAAATCAATATCAAATCTGTGAGCAACAACTTCCAATACTTGGTGATTGCTGATTATTAATGGTATTTCCGCTTTCCATTCACCGGACTGATAGCGAGACAGAATATCATATAGGCAATGAGATAGTTTAGAAACGAACACAGCCATACGGGGAACTTTATCGGTGAAGTGTAGGCTCCAATTCATTTTATATTGATTCCCAATCAATTGACGGAATTTTTTATTGATTTGGTCAACCGGAATTTTGAAATAGGACAGGTCCCACTCCACTCTCATAAAAAATGTTTTGTATTCGGGATCTACGTGTTCATCCAGGTCGATAATGTTGCCGTTGTTTTCACTTAAGAAATTGGTGACTACAGCAATGATCCCTTTTTGATCAGGGCAGTGCATCAATAAAATGGCACGGGAGTTAGAATTAGAAGGGGTCATGGAAATACTACCCAAGATGATTTACAATGTCCAACTTGATCAGTTGACCGTTTTGCAATATAGGTATGACTTCAAATTGGTCAGGTTTCAAGCAAAACTCAATGTCCTTTTCAATATTTAGACGCTTCAATCGATTGACGTGGGAGGAGTTGGAGATAAAGCTTAAAAGGTCGGATTTGGCTAAAAGATAAAGCTTGCCTGCGGCCAGTGCAGCATCATCTTCAGATTCGAAATGTTCTAATAAATTTTCAACCAATGCTCCAGCAAACAAGGTGTCTTCCAGATTGAATTTACCCTTCCATCCGGCACACAATACCAACAAATCTCTTTCCTGGGTGCTTAAAAAGTTGACCAAGGTGGAAAGGTTGAGGAATGAACCGATCACAATTTGATAGGCATTTTTTGCACCCTCAATGGCTTGGGTACCGTTGGTGGTGGTCATGGCTATCGTCTTCCCTCTTAATCGGTCATCCATATAATCAAATGGGGAATTTCCCAAGTCAAAACCTTCGGCTTTCTTTCCATCGCGTTCGGCCCCTGCCAACAGACCCTGTTGTTGCAGTTTTTTACATTCGTCTAGACTGGCTACAGGGATAATGCTTTTGATCCCACAGGCAATACCGGCGGTTATGCATGAGGTAGCCCGCAAGATATCAACCACCACCACCACCCTATGCTGAAGATCATAAAGGTGTAATAATTCCGGGGAGAAACAGACGTCGATTTTTTTCACAATCTTGGATCAACCTTTGTAGAAGGGAATTTTTACAACTTTGGCCAGGAGGCATTTGTTTCTAATACTAACATAGACATTTGTATCAGCCTCTTTGTATTCGGTTTTCACATATCCCAGGCCAATTCCCACTCCCAGCATAGGCGATATGGTGCCTGAGGTTATCCTTCCTATGATCTCACCACTACCATTTTGGATGTCATAACCCGGTCGAGGAATGCCCCGGTCTACCATTTTAATTCCCACCAATTTTCTATTGAGTCCTTGTTCTTTGTGCTTTCGCAATCCTGCACTATTGATAAAATCTTTGGTGAATTTGGTGATCCATCCCAACCCGGCTTCTATAGGTGAGGTGCTATCAGTGATATCATTGCCATACAAACAGAATCCCATCTCCAATCGCAAGGTATCTCTGGCCCCCAGTCCTATGGGATTTATGTCCCATTTTTTACCGGCCTCCATTATTTTATTCCACAAATCAACGGCAGGGTCATTTTTCAGATATATTTCAAACCCTCCGGCACCGGTGTAACCGGTAGCAGAGATAATCACATCGTGTACATCTCCAAATTTTGCTTTTTGAAAAGTGTAGAATTCCATTTCATCCAGATTCAACTCAGTAAGGCTTTGAAGTGCTTGCCGAGCATGGGGCCCCTGAACTGCAAATAGCGATACTTGGTCAGAAATATCTTCTAAATCTGCTCCTACCTTATTTTGCTGGTTGAGCCAATTCCAATCTTTTTCGATGTTGGAGGCGTTCACCACCATCATATACTCCTGACCGTTTATCCTATATACCAATAAGTCATCCACTATCCCACCTTGATCATTGGGAAGACAGGAGTACTGGACTTTACCGTCAAATAGTTTCGAAGCATCGTTGCTGGTGACCCATTGAATCAGGTCTAAAGCCTTGGGTCCCCTTACCATAAATTCACCCATATGGGAAACGTCAAAAATCCCCACACCGTTTCGCACGGTTTTGTGCTCTTCAATATCGGAAGTGTATCGGACTGGCATATCAAATCCGGCAAAGGATACCATTTTAGCCCCATTTTCGTGATGCCACTGGTTGAGAGCGGTTTTTTTCAACTCCATAAGTCTCCTTTGGGTGGACGCAAAGGTAAACATTATCAGGAAAATGTTTTGAGTGATTACAAAGGTAGAATTACTACCCTGAGTGGGGCATTACTTCAAGGTATTTGTGGCCATGCCCAGTGTTGATCAACACAATCTTCTCATGTGGATGAATTGCACTATCAGATAGTAGTTTTTGCAACCCCGCTATCAAAGCACCTCCTTCCGGCGCCACCAGCATGCCTTCTTTTGAGGCCAATAGTTTTACGCCGCTCAGAATTTCCTGATCAGTAACTGCCACAGCTATTCCGTTGCTTTGTTGAAGAACATCCAAGATTAAAAAGTCACCCAAAGGTTTGGGTACTAGCAAACCATTGGCAATCGTATGGGGATCTTGAATATTTGTTGATGAGTTTAATCCTTGTTGGTATGCATTAACAATAGGAGCACATCCCTGCGCCTGTACCGCAATCATTCTTGGCCGTTTGGCACCTATCCATCCAAGGTTTTCCATCTCCTCAAATGCTTTCCATATACCGATTAAGCCGGTACCTCCACCGGTGGGATAAATCAACACATCGGGCAAAACCCAATCCAATTGCTCCGCTATTTCGTAACCCATGGTCTTTTTCCCTTCAATACGATAGGGCTCTTTCAGGGTGGACATATTGAACCATCCTTCCTCCGTAAGTTTTTCTTCTACCAGTTTCCCGCAGTGATTAATATTGCCCTCCACCAGGGTTAGTTTAGCCCCATGGTACAAACATTCTTGCTTAAATACTTCGGGGGTATCCCGGGGCATAAATACATGGGCCTCTATTTTGGCCTTGGCACAGTAGGCACTTAAAGCGCCACCTGCATTACCTGCGGTGGGAATGGCACATTTTGTTATTCCCAATTCCTTGGCTTTGGACACTGCGGCACTTAGTCCTCTGGCTTTGAAGGAGCCGGTTGGATTCAGGGATTCATCCTTTATCAAAAGTTTATCCAATCCCAGGGTCTGGGCCAAATTATCCACCTGGAGTAGGGGAGTCATGCCCTCACCTAAAGAAACAATATTTTCATCCTCCATTACCGGTAACATCTCGCGATATCTCCACATGGTACTGGGCCTTAGAAACAATCCGTATTTATCAAAGTGTTGGATGGAGTATTCGGTTATCAACGGTTTATTACAGGATAAGCAGGTCTGGTTAATTTTTTTTATTGGATGAACCTTTCCACAAGAGGAACAAACCAAATGATGCAGGTAGCTTTTAGACTGGCTTTTACTCCTGGGAAGTAAAGAGGGGGGAACAATATCTCCCCTCAGCAAGGAAAAGTATTTTTCGGTATAGTTTAATAAAACCTTACCAGGACGGGTGAGACTCAATTGATTCTCGAATCTTTCAAATAGCCTTAGGTTGAATAATCTTTCCAGGTCCGAGATGTGGTTGGTAACCGTGGGTAAAGTTACCAACAGCTCACTGGAAGCTTTGTTGAAGTTCAAGTTTTTCGCTACACTTTTGAAAACCTGTAATCGGAAATTTAACATGATAATTTTTAGTCTTTTGGGGTTAGAACAAATTTCTCAACAAAGAAGTCTTAAACTCCAGTAGTTATTTATACGTGAATGAGTGTAAATGTGATTCAGTTTGATTCGAATAATTCTAATTGGCTGGGTAGTTGTCGGAATGAAAGACGATGCCAGGGACTTAAACCGATTTCTTTTATTGCCTCTCTGTGCCCCGGAGTGGGATATCCTACATTGGTATTCCAACCATAAGCGGGATAATCATCACCCAATTGTTCCATTTTTCGATCGCGGTAGTTTTTTGCCAAAACTGAAGCAGCGGCTATGGACAGATAGGTGGCATCTCCCTTGATTATACATTGGTGGGGAACAGTGGGATAGGGATTAAATCGGTTTCCATCAATTAATAAAAGCCGGGGTTTTTCATTGAGTTTATCAATGGCCCGGTGCATGGCCAGGAAGGAAGCATTTAGTATATTGATTTTATCGATTTCCTGGTGACTGGCTTCAGCTATAGCCCAGGCAAGCGCCTTGGTTTTTATTTCCTTTTCCAATTTTATCCTCTTCTTTTTAGATAATTGTTTGGAATCATTAAGGAGCCGGTTTTGATAGTTCTTGGGTAGGATTACCGCAGCTGCTACTACCGGTCCGGCCAGACATCCCCTTCCGGTTTCGTCACAACCTGCTTCCATAAGGTCCGGGGAAAATGCCGATTTTAACACTTAGTTTTGCAAGTTAATACAGGTAGGAGTTTTTGCAATGCGGCTAATGGATGAGTTTCAAAAAGGATGACTAAAATTGCTTTAAAAAATTCGACTATCTACCTACTTTTACTTTATGGAGTACCATCAAAATCCCTGGACAACCTTAGAAAGCAGGGATGTCTATGAAAATTCCTGGATTAGGGTTCAGGAGCACAAGGTAATAAACCCCAATGGTGGGGAAGGAATTTATGGTAAAGTTATTTTTAAAAATAAAGCCATAGGTATCATACCCTTGGACCACGATCTAAATACTTGGTTAGTGGGCCAATACCGCTATACATTAGACGAATATTCCTGGGAGATACCAATGGGTGGGGGACCACTACATTTGGATGTGCTTACATCTGCCAAACGAGAGTTGAAAGAAGAAACCGGATTAATAGCTAAAAAATGGAGCCCCATTATGCGTATTCATACTTCCAATTCCGTCACTGATGAAGAAGGTTTCATTTTTTTGGCGGAAGATTTGAATTTCGGAACTACTGAATTTGAAGAAACCGAATTATTGGAGGTAAAAAAGCTTCCATTTAGTGAGGCCCTGGATATGGTGATGTCAGGTAAAATAACTGATAGTCTCTCCGTTGTGGGAATTTTAAAAGTTTCAAGAATTTTATCCTGGGAATAGACAGGTTTCAAATCGTAATTTTTTAATAGATCATCAACTTTTAAACATGTTTAAGCTCCACTATTTGGATCATTATAAACGAAATATTTCGCTGGCCTACCCAGTGATGTTGAGTCAATTAGGTCACGTTTCAGTAGGTATTGCTGATAGTGTTATGGTGGGTCAAATAGGGGTTGAACCGCTGGCGGCCGCTTCGTTTGCCAATGCCATATTTTTTCTGCTGCTTACTTTTGGCTTGGGGGTTTCCTTCGCTATGACTCCATTGGTAGCTTCAGCTGATAGTGAGAAGGACACCTCCAAAATCTCAATTTTTCTCAAACATGGTTTTTTGGTGAATATGGCTTTAGGAATCCTTCTTCTGGCAATGCTGTTGATATTGAGTGGCACCCTTTCTTACTTCAATCAACCCTCAGAAGTGGTGGAATTAGCATCTCCCTATTTCACTATCATCAGTTTTTCCATTATACCCTTTATGTTTTTTCAAACCTTTCGCCAGTTTTTGGAGGGGCTTTCCAATACCAAGCAGGCCATGTATATCACGGTGGGGTCTAATCTGCTGAATATTATGTTGAATTACATTTTGATATTTGGAAAACTTGGATTTGAACCTATGGGGTTGAATGGGGCAGGAGTGGCTACTTTGATTTCCAGAATAGCTATGGCTTTATTATTGGGCGGCTATGTTTATGGGAGAAAAAGATTTGGCATATACTGGGAGGGTTTTAATTTCAAAAACTATTCAACCCACATCATTAACCGATTATTAAAAATAGGTGTACCAGCAGGTTTGCAATTCATTTTTGAAGTGGGGGCATTTGCTATTGCTGCTATAATGATAGGATGGTTGGGAGCGGTTCCATTGGCGGCCCATCAAATAGCAATCAATCTGGCTTCCATAAGTTACATGATGGCTACTGGTATTTCTGCGGCTGCCACTATTAGGGTAGGCAATCAATTGGGCAGGAAGGATATCAGAACATTGAGAGCCGCAGGTTTTTCATCCTTTATTATGGTTATAGTATTTATGTCAACTTGTGGTTTGTTATTCATTGCCGGAAAAGATTATCTCCCCACCCTTTATGTAGATAGCACTCAAGTGAAACAAATTGCTGCTACTTTAATCATCATAGCTGCGTTTTTTCAAATTTCCGATGGGGTACAAGTAGTAGGTTTGGGAGCGCTTCGCGGGATGGCCGATGTAAAACTACCCACCCTCTTTTCATTTATCGCTTATTGGGTATTTGGTTTACCGATAGGTTATTTTTTAGGCATTCAATTGGGTTTTGGCGCGGAAGGAATTTGGTATGGATTACTGATTGGCTTAACCGTGTCAGCTATTCTGGTATTTACACGTTTTCAAATTATCACCAAGAAACTGCTTATATCTTCCCCTGGTTAGATAGCTTTTAACCTTAATTTTCCTAATTCTTCTAATTATTCTAAATTGGAGATAAAACATCTATTATGGAAAAGGTGCACCAACGCTCGGTAAACTTCTCCAAGACCACCATCACTGAATTGATGATCCCTTCCTATGCTAACTTTGGGGGTAAAATACATGGTGGCATATTACTTTCTTTAATGGATAAAGTGGCCTTTGCCAGTTCCAGCAAACATGCTGGGGCCTATTGTGTAACCGTATCGGTGGACAGGGTAGATTTTCTACAACCGGTGGAAGTTGGTGACTTGGTGCACTTGAATGCCTCAATCAACTATGTAGGAAATACTTCGCTAGTAGTGGGCATTAAGGTGATTGCTGAAAATGTAAAACTGGGTTTGGTCAAGCATACCAATACCTCTTTTTTCACAATGGTAGCCAAAGGAGATGATAACAAACCCATGGTGGTTCCTGAGTTGGTTTTGGAAAGTGAGATCGATGTAAAAAGATTTGTAGAAGCCATAGAAAGAAAGGAATTAAAAACCTTGGATAGAAATCAGTTGAAAAAAGCCAAAATACAGTTTGAAATTCACAAGGAAATTAAGAAGTTGAAAGGTGAACGATGTTTGATACAACTTACTAACCAATAGTCTGATGAAGCGACCTTTAGCTATTATTGCCACTATTTTTATGAGCCTTCAATTGTGGGCGCAAAACGAAATGCCTTCTATCTTGCCCATGAGAGAAAGAGCCGCTATCATTGATCAATGGTTGGAGGAACGTATGGAGCAGGTGTTACCTGATTTGATGAGTAGGGAGAAAATTGATATGTGGATTATCATTGCCAGGGAATATAATGAAGATCCGGTGATAGAAACCATGTTGCCGGCTACCTGGTTATCAGCTCGAAGACGGACCATATTGTTATTGTATGATCAGGGAGAGGATAAGGGTGTGGAGAGATTAGCTGTAGCAAGGTATAATGTTGGCAAATCCTTTACCAAAAGCTGGGAAAAAGAACAACAACCTGAGCAATGGGACCGATTAGTAGAACTGATTGAGCAACGTGATCCCCAAAGAATAGCTGTGAACCGATCTGATCACTTTGCCTTGGCAGATGGAATTTCAGCCACTGAATACCAGAAGTTTATGGAGGTATTACCCCAACAATATAAAGACCGGGTCGTCTCAGGAGAAAATCTGGCGGTGGGATGGCTGGAAACCAGAACCGTTAACGAGATGGAAGTATACAAAGATATTTGTGCCATTGCCCATCGAATAATTGCTGAGGGATTCTCGTCGAATGTCATTAAGTCCGGTGAAACCACTACTGATGACCTGGTTTGGTGGTACCGCGACAGGATCCGGGAATTGGGATTAACAGCCTGGTTTCACCCTAGTGTCTCTATTCAGCGGGCAGATCCTGAATCATTCGATCACTTGAGGTCTTTTTCTGAGCGTCCTGAACACCAGGTGATTTCACCAGGTGATCTTTTGCACCTGGATTTTGGCATCACCTATTTGAAATTGAATACCGATACTCAACAGCATGCCTATGTATTAAAAAGCGGAGAAATCGATGCACCTGAATATTTGAAAAAAGCTTTGGCTGATGGGAACAAGTTGCAGGATATATTTACCAATGAATTTAAAGAAGGGCGTACAGGTAATGAAATATTGGCATCGGCTATTGAACAAGCCATAAAGCAAGGTTTGAAACCTACTATTTATACACACCCCATTGGCTATCATGGGCATGGGGCAGGGCCTACTATCGGATTATGGGACCAGCAAGAAGGTGTACCAGGCAGGGGAGATTACCGTTTGTACTATAATACTGCCTATTCTATCGAACTCAACAACGCCACTTATATCCCTGATTGGAAAAAAGAGATTAGAATAATGTTAGAGGAAGATGCTTTTTTTGATAAAACCGGGGTACAATACATTGATGGAAGACAAACAGTTCTACACTTGATCTCTTCAACCAATAAAGTAGATTAGTATTTTTTTGTAGTTGTCAATTATGGAGGATTACAATTTCAATGATCTTATGATTGAATAATTTCACTTTTAAATTTTGGCTTCAAAAATATTTTTGTCATTGTTTTTAGTAGGTTGGTTTTTCTTGGGCAAGGCTCAGGTTGATGGCAATTTATCCTTGGAAACCCAAGGTAAAAAAAAGTATGATACTACCCATATTACCAGTTACACCCATCTGTTGGCATTGAAGTTGTATGGTGTCAATAAATCAAATACCATTTCCCTTTTCGATGACCAAACCGGGCAGACAATCAATTACAGACCCAATGACAAATACAATATTGGATTTGGTTTCAACTACCAGTGGATCGGCCTGGATCTGGCCTTTAACTTATTATTTATCAATGACGATGATGAGGTATTTGGAGAAACCAAGCGGTTTGATATACAATGGAATTTATATGGACGAAGGACCGTGATTGATGTGAACTATCAATCTTATACTGGATATTACATTGCCAATCCCGAATCCTACATTCCCAATTGGAATGCCAATGATCCGGTTTATCCGCTTCGCCCCGACATGGCATCGGCTAATTTTGGAGTCAGTGCTTTCTACATTTTCAATCATAAGAGGTTTTCCTACAA